>NZ_JBGFFG010000078.1:0-10516 GCF_056175765.1 Pseudoxanthomonas sp. LjRoot204_2
GGATCTACGGTCGCGACTGACGTCGCTCCTACAACAAGCCGACGGATCTCAGGGCGACGACTTGCGCACCTCGAAGGTCACGGGCAGCGAACGGCCATCGGCCAACTTCAGCGTGATCACGGGCCTCTCGCCCGCCACCAACGACTGGTCGGCGCCATGCAGCATCAGGTGCAACCCGCCCGGCTTCAGCTCGACGGCCTTGCCTGGAGCGACGGGTAGCGCGGTCACTTCGCGCATGCGGCTGACGCCGTTCTCTTCGCGCGTTTCGTGCAAGGACACATCCTGGAAAGCCAGGCTTTCCGCGCCGACGATACTGACCGGCGTCCTGCACGGATTCTCGATGCGCACGAAGCCGGCCATCATCGGCATCGCGGCCGGCGGCAGGCGCACCCATGCCGCCTTGGCCACTGGGAGGCACTCCGCGGCATCGGCGGTCGCCATGCACGACAGCATGAGGGTGGACAGGCATAACATTTCGACGCGACGGTTCATGCGCCTATGATACCGGCCTGGCTTCAGGGAGAGGATGAATGACGACCGGACTCATCGAGACCATCGACCACGGCGACATCCGCGAGATCCGACTGGCGCGCGCACCGGTCAATGCCCTCAACACCGAGCTGTGCCGTGCGCTGATCGATGCGCTCAACGCCGCTCTGGATCACGGCGCGCGCGGCATCGTGCTGGCGGGCAATCCGAAGATTTTCTCCGCCGGCATGGACGTCCCTTATCTGCTGTCGCTTGGCGACAACCGCAATGCGCTGCTCGATGCCTGGCAAGCCTTCTTCGGTGCAGCGCGCACGCTGGCCGAGTCACGTGTCCCCGTAGTGGCTGCTCTCACCGGGCACGCACCCGCAGGCGGCTGCGTGCTGGCGCTGTGCTGCGACTACCGGGTGATGGCCCGCAGCGCGGATCCAGCGCGCCCGTTCGCACTCGGGCTCAACGAAACCCAGGTGGGCCTGGTGGTGCCGGAAGGCATCCAGCGGCTGATGCGCCGCGTGGTCGGTTCCTACCGCGCGGAGCGGCTGCTGGTCGCGGGCGAAATGGTGCCGGCCGAGGGGGCGCTGGAGATCGGACTGGTCGATGAGCTCGTCGACCAGGACAACGTCACGGCGCGTTCCATCGCCTGGCTGCAGCAATTGCTGCGGCTGCCGCATCAACCGATGCTGCAGACCCGCACCCTCGCCCGTCGCGATCTGGTCGAGGCACTCGATCCGTCGTTGATCCAGTTGGAGCGCTTCGTCGATGCCTGGCATGCGCCCGATACGCAGGCAGCCCTGCAGGCGCTGGTGGAAAAACTGAAGAAGTGACGTGAAGCGGGGTCGCGTCAGTCGCCGCGTGCGACGGGACGCGACGGATCGCTGATCCAGCCACTCCACGAGCCGGGATAGATCCGGGCGCCATGCAGGCCGGCATGCTCGAAGGCGAGCAGCAGGTGGCAGGCCGTCACGCCGGAGCCGCACATCAGCACGCTATCGCTGGCGGCGCGCGTGCCCAGTAAAGCAGCAAGCTCCGTGCGCAGCGCTTCCGCAGGCCTGAAACGGCCGTCATGCAGGTTCTGTGCGAACGGCCGATTGAGGGCGCCGGGTACGTGCCCGGCGACCGGATCGATCGGCTCGACATCCCCACGGAAGCGTTCTGCCGCGCGTGCGTCGAACAGCCAGCCGCTGGCTTCGCCCAGGCGCGAGGTCACTTCCTCCGCGCTGGCGAGCCGACGCGTGTCGAAGTGCGACGGGTACGGCGCCTCCGATGCCACCGGCGCGCTATCGGCCGTCTCCTTGCCGCCGAAAGCACGCCATGCAGCCAGGCCACCGTCGAGCACGGCGACGCGCTCATGCCCCATCACCTTCAACAGCCACCACAGGCGTGCCGCGGCCATGCTGCCGTCGCCCGCGTCGTACACCACCACCTGGTGCCCGGGTCCGATTCCCCACGCCCCCAGCGTGCGCGCGAAGGCATCGCTGTCAGGCAGCGGATGCCGTCCCTCTCCCGTCTTAGAAAGGTCGGAGAGATCGTGATTGAGATGGGCGTAGACGGCACCCGGCAAGTGCGATACGAGGTAGGCCTCGCGTCCCGCATCGGGCGCGGCGTTGAGCATCACGAAGCGCGCATCCACCAGCTTCAAGCGCGGATCGCCGAGCACGGCGGACAGGGAAGACGCGTCGACGAGGGTAGTCCAGTTCATTCGAGCTGCTCCAGCCGTTCCCGCAGGTTGAAGAGGATGGCCGCCGTCGCACCCCAGATACGCTGTCCCGGCCATGCGTATTCGAGCACTACCCGCCGGCGCCCGCGATAGTCGACCTCGACACGGCGCAGATTGTCCGGCGACAGCAGGTAGTCGAGCGGGACCTCGAACACGTCGGCCACTTCATTGGGGTCGGGCACCGGCACGAAGGCCGGATCGATCAGGGCGACAACCGGCACCACGCGGAATCCACTGATCGTGGTGAACGGATCGAGGAAGCCGAGTGGCGTGACCAGCGATGACGGCAGCGCGATCTCTTCGTGGCTCTCGCGCAGCGCGGCAGCGACGGCATCGGCATCCGTCGGCTCGATGCGTCCGCCGGGGAAACTGACCTGTCCGCCGTGATGGCGCAGGCCATCCGTGCGGCGCGTCAGCACCACCTGCGTGCCCTCCTTTCGCGGCACCAGGCCCGCCAGCACCGCGGCTTCGGCCAGGGGCCCGGGGGGGAGCAGGTCGATCAGTTCGCCATGGTTCCAGCCGGCTGCACGGGGCACCTCACCCAGCGGATGCAGTGCGCGGCGCAGATCGCCGCCCTCGCGCAGCCGACGCTCGAGCGGCACGCGACCCTGCTCGCGTGCGGGCAGCACGTGTTCCATCAGACGCAGGCGTTCGTCATCGTTCATCTGCGACCAGCGCGCGATCTCGGCCGTGGTGCGGAGGCAACCTTCGCACAGCCCGTCATTGTCCAGCGTACAGACGCCGATGCAGGGGCTGAGCACGGCGCGGAATGCGGTAGTCATGTCTTCGGGCACCTGCGGAGGGTAACGCGATGCGTCGCCCAGCGCGGAAACGCACTGCGCCGGCACTAGGCCGGCGCAGAGGGTGTAGCGACTGCTGGAATTACTTGACGCTGACCAGCTTGATTTCGAACACGACGGCCACGTTCGGGGGGAAGCCCGTGCGCGGGTCCGCGCCATACGCCTTGTCCGGCGGCAGCGCGACTTCCCACTTGGAACCGGCGGGCATCTGCAGCAGCGCTTCGCGCATCGCCGCCATCTCGACCGCACTGACCTTCAGGTCCTTCATCTGCTGCGCCGGACGCGCTTCCGCCGGACGCTGGCCGAACGGATACGGACCGGACACCAGCAGTTCAACCGTGCTCGCCTGGGTCGGCTTGGCGCCGGTGCCGTTCTCCAGCACCTTGTACGCGACACCGCTCGGCAGGGTCTTCACGCCCGCCTGGCCCTTGAACGTGCCGATGAACTGGTCGCTCTTCGTCTTGTTCTCGGCGGCGACCTTGTCGTACTCGGCCTTGGCCTGCTGGGCGCGCGACTGCTCGCGCTTCTGGAAGGCTTCCAGCGCGGGCTTCAGCTGGTCGGCGGTCAGAGCCGGCTGCTTCTTGGCGTAGGCGTCCTGCAGGCCCTTTACCACGGAATTGATGTCGAGCTGCTCGCCACGTGCGGTCAGCTCGGCAAGGTTGTTGCCGTAGTCGTAACCGAAGTAGTAGCTCAGCTTGCCTTTCTCGGACGAGACGTCCTGGGCCAGGGCGCTACCGGCCATGGCGAATGCCGCAACAGCGACCGCAATCGAACGCAACTTCATCAACACACTCTCCGATATGGCGACGGCGGCATACCGCCTGGAATGGACGCGCTAGGATAGCCGCCGGGGCGCTTAACCGCCACTGACGACAGGCTGCTCAGACCGGGCCCTGCGGGCGGAGTTCCGAATTCACCCAAATTTTACAAATCGACGCGAAAAACCCATGTCCGAACCTCTTGTCCTGGTCGCCGATGACGCCGGCGTCCGTCGCCTCACCGTCAATCGCCCCGACAAACTCAATGCCCTCAATGCGGCCACGCTGGACGCGCTGCAGGCCGCGTTCGACGACGCCGCGCGCGATCCCGGCGTCCGCGTGGTCGTCCTCACCGGTGCGGGGCCCAAGGCCTTCGTCGCGGGCGCGGACATCGCGGAGATGGCCGACCTGCGCGCGACCGACGGGCGCGACTTCTCGCTGCGCGGCCAGCGACTCATGCGCACCATCGAAACCTTGCCCAAGCCGGTGATCGCCATGATCAACGGTTTCGCACTCGGCGGCGGGCTCGAACTGGCGATGGGCTGCCACCTGCGCATCGCAGCGGACAGCGCCAAGGTGGGGCAACCGGAAATCAACCTGGGCCTGATCCCCGGCTTCGGCGGCAGCCAGCGGCTGCTGCGCCTGGCCGGGCGCTCGGCGACGCTGGAATTGTGTCTGCTCGGTGCGCCGGTGACGGCCGAGCGCGCGCTCCAGTTGGGTATCGTCACCCGCGTGGTGCCGGCCGCGGAACTGGACGCCGAGACACTGAAGATCGCGACCCAGCTTGCCGCCTCCGCACCGCTCGCGCTGCGGGCGACGCTCGACATCGTCAACATCGGCGGGGAATGCGGCATCGAGGAAGGCCTGCAGTACGAGAGCGCGCAGTTCGGCCTGATGTTCGCCACCGACGACATGCGCGAAGGCACGCGTGCGTTCATAGAACGACGCAAGCCTGCGTTCACCGGTCGCTGAGGCGGGAATCACGCGTGCCGGCCATCGCCTGCCCCAGCTGCGATCACGCGCGCATCCTGCGAGCGCACCTCACGGCCGACGATGTCGATGCCGCGATCGAGGGGGGCCTGATGGCGTTCCAGCCGTGCGACTGCGCGGGCGACGCAGTCACCGCTGTCTTGCAGGCCCAGCAGCGCCTGCGGACGGCCTGGGCCGCCAGGGCGCGTTACCGGCAACGTCAGGCGCGACTGGCATGCCGCGCGGCGGAGCGTGAGGCGCGTCGATTGAAGGTGAGCGACGTCGCCAGCGACATCAAGGTCGCGCGACCTGCCCTGCCCTCAGGCGCCGCCGCGATCCTGGCCCGCGCGAAGGCGAAGGCGGCGGAAAGGATGAAGCCGTGACGCGTGCAGCCCGGCGCAGCGCTACGCTCACCCGCGCCGAGGTCGTGGAGCTGTTCTCACGGCTTCRCGAACTCAATCCGAAGCCGACCACGGAACTGGAGTACAGCACCCCGTTCGAACTGCTGGTGGCGGTGACGCTATCCGCCCAGGCGACGGACGTGGGCGTGAACAAGGCGACGCGACGGCTGTTTTCCATCGCCAACACGCCGGCCGCGATCCTTGCCCTGGGCGAAGACGGGCTGAAGAAATACATAGCGACCATCGGCCTGTTCAATGCCAAGGCGAAAAACGTCATCGCCACCTGCCGCATCCTGATCGACGACCACGGCGGTGAGGTACCGCGATCACGAGCAGCACTGGAAGCCCTGCCTGGCGTAGGACGCAAGACCGCGAACGTGGTGATGAACACCGCGTTCGGCGAACCCACCATCGCCGTGGACACCCATATCTTCCGCGTCTCGAACCGCACGGGACTGGCGCCAGGCAAGGACGTGCGTGCGGTGGAGGACCGGCTGGTGAAGGTGGTGCCGGCTGAGTTCACGCAGGATGCGCACCATTGGCTGATCCTGCACGGACGCTACGTGTGCAAGGCCCGCAAGCCGGACTGCCCGCAATGCGTTATCCGCGATCTTTGCCGGTTCAAGGACAAGACTGTCGCTTGATGCGGCAATAACACCTGCCGCCGGCGCGGCCCTGTTGCAGACGGCGCACGCAGGCTGTTGCGGGCCGGCTGATCCTGCACGGACGCTACGTGTGCAAGGCCCGCAAGCCGGACTGCCCGCAATGCGTTATCCGCGATCTTTGCCGGTTCAAGGACAAGACCCTCGCCTGACGTAGCGTGCGCCATGCGCACGACATCGCATTGCCGGATTCCACGCGTTCGTGCGCGCAGCGCACGCTACGGCGCGTCGCGCTCGATGAAGGGCTTCCGGGGCAGGCGCTCTTCGCGCATCGCGGCGTGCCAGGCGAACGAGGCGATGATGGCCGCGGCCTGTTTCAGGTCTTCCGGCACCACGTGATCGTACGTGTCGAGATGCGTGTGGTGGACGTGGGTGAAGTAGTCCGCCGGATCCTGGACGAACTGGAATCCCGGCAAACCGACGCGGTCGAACGAAATGTGGTCGGTGCTGCCGGTGTTGCGCGTGGTGACGATGGTGGCGCCGAGATCGTTGAACGGTTCCAGCCAGGCCTTGAAGATCGGCACCGCCGCATGGTTTTCCTGCGCATAGATGCCGCGGATGCGCCCGGTGCCGTTGTCGAAGTTGAAGTAAGTCGAGAACCGATCGTAACCACGCTGGCGCTGCAGCGGGCCGGTACCTCGCTGGTAAGCGCGCGGCAGTGCCTTCTGTTCCGGATCGGTCGGTGCGGGATAGTCCGCCAGATGCCTGGCCACGTACCCGGCCGAGCCGTTCAAGCCCTGCTCCTCACCGCCCCACAACGCCAGCCGGATCGTGCGCCGCGGTTTCGCACCGACCGTCTTGAGGATGCGCATGGCCTCCATCATCACGACCACGCCCGCGCCGTTGTCGCTGGCGCCGGTGCCCGTGTGCCAGGAATCCAGGTGTGCGCCGATGATGACCAGCTCGTCCGCCTTGCCGCTGCCGGGAATCTCGGCAAAGGTGTTGGTGGCTGGCAGGTCCTCTGCGCTGGTGAACGCAGAATCGACGTCGATGCGCAGGCGCACCGGTTGCTTGCCCTGCACCGCACGCACCAGCGGGTTGTAGTGCTCCGCGGGAAGCACCAGCTCGGTCACGCCGACCGGTTCGCCGGCCTTGCGTGCGCCACCGCCGGTCGCGCGGATGATGCCGTTGTCCCACGAACTGATCGACAGCGTGGCCAGCACGCCCTCTTCGGCGAAGAACTCGTTCAGCGCCTTGCTCAGCGCAGTACGCTTGCGGTATTCGTCGAGGCGCTTCTGCTGGGCGTCGGGCGCGGCGTCTTCCGGCATGGGAAACGTCTGCAGCTCGCCCAGCTCGGCCTCGCTGTAGCGACGGAAGTCGTTCTTGTCGGACGGCTTGTAGGCGCGCGCTTCATCGACCAGCACGATGCGGCCGCGCAGCTTGCCGCGCTGCTTCCCGATGTCTTCCAGCGTCTTGAACGACGCCAGCACGACCTCGCCTTCGACCGGTCCGTCGGTACCGCGTGTCCAAGCCTTGGGCAGCGCATGGACCGGCAACTGGCGCGGCGACAGCATTTCGACGCGGGACGCACGGAAGGCCCAGCCTCGGCCGAAGGCCGGGTCGTACACCTCGTCATGCACGTTCGCGAGTCCCCAGCCGGACAGCTTGCCGCGCGCCCACGCGCTGGCCGCCGTGTAGTTGGGCGAATTGGTCAGGCGGGGACCGATGGTCTCGGTCAGCTCCTTGAGGTTCGCGGCCGCCTGGGAGCGATGGAGCGCCTCGCTGCGGATCTTCGCCACCATGTCCAGGTCGACGGGCTCGGCGGCCCGCGCCGCCCCTGCCATCGACAGGCCCGCCCACAACGCCACGCCAAGAACACTCGCCGAATGCTTCACCACGCCCCCTGGTTCGAAAAGGATCCCCATCCCTCGGCGACCCGGCCGTGCCTGGGTGCCACCGCCAGTGTCGCCGCCCCGTGCGTGACGGCCCCCTGCCAATGGTCATGGTCGCCGGCATCCCCGCTCCAGAAACGACAAGGCCCGGGAGACGATCCCGGGCCCTGCGTTCACGCGGTCGCGGACATGGCCGCGCGACGGTCTTACCAGGCGAACTGCGTGCGCAGCGCGTACTGGGCGGTCTCGTCGCCGGTGACTTCGTTGTCGCCCTGCGTGTAGTTGAACATGAAGCGCAGGTTCGGATTGACGTAGTAGTTCACGCCGAGGATCCAGCTGGTGACTTCGCGGTTCAGCGTTTCGTTCTCGACATAGTCGTAGCGGCCGGTCAGTTCCCACAAACCCTTGTCGGCGACCTTCGGCGAACCGAACACGCCGGTGGCGCCCTTGTACGGCTTGTGTCCGCCGTTGAGCATKAAGCTGCCCTGTACGTAGTACGTGGTCACATCCTGGTCGCGGCCCAGCGGCTGGCCGAAGGTCGCATCGGCGTACTCGGCCTGGAAGAAGGCCGGGCCGAACGAACCGGCGGCTTCCACCGCCATCACGTCGACGGTGTTGCGGCTGGCGCCGGTCGTGGTGGCGATCACCTGCGACGGACCGCGACGGCCGGCGTAGTTCGAGGTGGCGACCAGGTCGGCCGAACCGAGGTTGTTGTTCTCGGTGCTGTACCAGGCGCCGAAGTGCAAGGTGTTGTTGTCGTTGTTGATCGGGGCCCAGGTCACGCGGCCGGCGGCACCGGTGCCTTCGTTGCGCGTGGCGGCCGCGCCGCGCAGGTTGAACACGCTCAGCCCGGCGGTGTAGTTCTCGCCGGCGCGCAGGTAACCGACGCCCTGCTGGAACTGGCGGCCGGAGAACAGGCCGGTGGCGGAAGAGAACGGCCGCTCCATCGTCAGCAGTTCGTTGGAGCTGGTCAGTTCCTCCATCGCACGGTAGGGCTTGAAGTGGCCGATGGTGAACTTGCCGCCGAGCGCGGACTTGGCGATGTAGGCATCGCGCAGGCCGTCGAGGTTGGTGCCGGCGCCGAAGTCCTGCTCCATCTTGTATTCCCAGCCGTAGGCCTTGCCGGACAGGGTCAGGCGCGCGCGGCGGAATTCGGTCGTGCCGGTGGTGCTGGCGATGTCGCGATCGAACGCGTAGGTGTCGAAGTGGATGCGGCCGCCGATGCTGGCCTCGAACTTGCCGTCGGCCGAGGTCACCTTGACGCCGCCCTTGGTGTCGATCTTCGGAGAGCCGGTGGTGATCTTGTCGAGCTGCGCCGCCGTGTCCAGGTTCACGTCGGACTGCGCGTCGGTGCGCTCTTCCAGCTCGGCCACCTTGGCCGACAGCGCTTCCAGCTGCGCCTTCAGTTCGGCGATCGTCTGATCGCGGGAGTCGGCGGCGGACGCCGAGAAGCTGGTGCTGCCCATGGCGACGGCAAGCGCGGCGGCCAGGAGGGAATAACGCATGGTGACTCTCCGAGTGGAATGGGAAGTGAAAGCGCAGGCTTCGTGGGCGACCCGCTTCGTTTCCGAGATCACCTTCGGAAATCATTAAGCGCCCGTCAAAGATGCGCTAAAGGATGGGAGTGAAATCTTGCAGTCACATGTGAGTTTCATGACCGATGTGTGACAGCGGCGCCGTGGCCCCCAGGTGATCCCGGCTCGAAGGCGATGCATCTAAATGTATCGCGCCTTCAGAGGCAGATTGGATCGACATCGCCGGCGCATCCCCACCTTCGGCCCTTGCCCGCATCGATGCCATCCCGGCCTGGAGGTGCGGAGGCCGCCCAGCGTCACGCGACTGTCGCAATGCCGACACCGGGCTGTCACACAAACGTCGTGGAATGGCCACCCAACGGGCATGCCCGTCCTTCCACCCTGCCTTCTCCCAGGAGATTTCCGTGCTCAACTCGATCAAATCCCGCGTCGCGCTGCTCGCGCTCGCCTCGGCCTTCTCGGCGCAGGCGTTCGCCGCCGACGTGACCGGCGCTGGCGCGTCGTTCGTGTATCCGGTGATGACCAAGTGGTCCGCCGACTACGCCAAGGCCACGAACAACCGCGTGAACTACCAGTCGATCGGTTCGGGCGGCGGCATCGCGCAGATCAAGGCCGGCACGGTGGATTTCGGTTCGTCCGACGCGCCGCTGAAGCCGGAAGAGCTGGCCAAGTACGGCCTGGCCCAGTTCCCGTCGGTGATCGGCGGCGTGGTGCCGGTGCTGAACGTCGCCGGCCTGAAGCCCGGCCAGCTGAAGCTGGACGGCCCGACGCTCGCCAACATCTTCCTGGGCACCATCAAGACCTGGAACGACCCCGCCATCGCCGCCCTGAACCCGGGCCTGACCCTGCCGGCGCAGCGCATCACCGTGGTCCGTCGCTCGGACGGCTCGGGCACCACCTTCAACTTCGTCAACTACCTGTCCAAGGTCAGCCCGGAGTGGAAGACCAAGGTGGGCGAAGGCACCACCGTGCAGTGGCCGACCGGCGTGGGCGGCAAGGGCAACGAAGGCGTGGCCGCCTACGTGAAGCAGATCAAGGGCGGCATCGGTTACGTCGAACTGTCGTATGCGCTGCAGAACAAGATGGCCTACGCCAGCCTGAAGAACGCCTCCGGCAACTTCGTGCAGCCCAGCGACGAGACCTTCGCCGCCGCCGCCGCCAGCGCCGAGTGGGCCAAGTCCAAGGACTTCTACCTGGTCATGACGAATGCGCCCGGTGCGAACTCCTGGCCGATCACCGCCACCAACTTCATCCTGATGTACAAGGCGCCGAAGAAGGGCAACAAGGACGCCCGCGACTTCTTCCGCTGGGTCTACGCCAATGGCGACGCCCAGGCCAAGTCGCTCGACTACGTGC
>NZ_JBGFFG010000079.1:0-10483 GCF_056175765.1 Pseudoxanthomonas sp. LjRoot204_2
ATCCTTGCCCATGCCCATCCTTGCCCATGCCCCGCGCCACCTGCCCGGGCCAGATGCGGGTCGGGTCGTAGGTGGACTCGTCCACGCTCAACACCGTCCGCAGGCCGGGCACGAGCGGGTCATGGAATTCGTACCACTCGTCCGTCCAGATCCAGCGCGACGGCAGGTTGAATGTCGCCGGGAACGAGGGATCGTCCACGCGCACCGTCGCCGTCTGCACCATCGGGTGGACCCGGAACGAGCGGCCGATCAGTTTCTCGAACCAGGGCCACTCGCCGGGCGGATTGAAGATCAGTGCGCGATGCACCGCCATCACGCCGCCCCCGGCGCGGACGTAGGCCTCGAGCGTGCCGCGCTGTGCCCCTTTCAGTTCATCGCCCGGCGTGTTGAGGAGCACCACGGCCGCATACGGCGAGAGGTCGCCGTCGAACGGCGTGCTGTTCCACGACCAGGTCAGGTCGAAGCCGTGCACCTGCGCCATGCGTTCGAACTGCGGCTTGGCGACCACGGCGTAGTCATGGTGATAACGGTTGGGGATGGCGACGACCAGTACCTTGAAAGCGCCCTGTGCGACCGCCGGAAGGGAACCGAAGCCAAGCAGTATTGCTAACAAGCATTTCACCGGGAGCGTCACGGCCACTCTTTGTGATTTCACCAACCTGTTCCGTACTAATTCCTGAAAAGCGAAGCGAGAACGGTTCAAGTCGAGTTCGTGTCCATAGATTGTTCCAAGCTAAAGCACGCGCGTGTCCAACTGTCGCAGCATTCGACTAGTGACGGGTTGCGTCGCATCCCGACAAAGAATTCGAGATCATCCATTTGAGTAGGAATTATCCATTCGCACTCCATTGACAAAAGTCCCATCGAGGAAAGTTCCTTCATGAGAGATGCAAACGAGCCGGGTGTAAAGGACCAACAATGAACATCATGATAAGTATCATGATGTTCAGCATCCGCAGCTATCGCATATGCTCCTTCGTCAGAGTACATCCGCTTTAGAAGGGAGACATCCAGCGCCCCTCTCCACGCTTCAGCGCAATTGACCTCCGCCGCATTCAGCGCGAAATCCAGGATGCGAGAGGCGCTTGGCTTGCGACGCTTCCGAAGATGTTCCGTGAGAACGTCAGCGAGCGTTGTCGTCTCTCTTAGATAATCAAAAGTGTACCGCTTGTCTGGTATTGCAAGACGAACGAGGCCGCTGGGTCGTAAGGCATCATGTATTTCTTGAAGCCACGCAACCAAGTCCGGGACATGCTCCACTACGTGGGAGGCTAAAAGGTAGTCGGCGCCGGCCCAGGTTGCACCGCTTCCATCAGCAGCGCTTGCCACCGCCGCGTTGAGTGTATTGTCGCCCCATACCGCATCTACATGGAGAAGTTCCAAGTTGATGCGGTGGTCTGCAGACCATCGGCGTTTTAGTTCGGCGGTGTCACAATGGTCGACATAGAAAATCGTCCCCTCGCTCTTCTTCACGAGCGATTTGTCGAGAGGTCCCACTTCAATGCCCGTCATGTGGCGTAGATCAAGTCCCTGAAGCATCTTTTCTTTGCGATTCATGAGAGCCTCCACGTTGGCCTTCGTGAGCGATGCAGTAATAGGACCAACACATCGACTGGGTTACCGTAGTACCTCGTCATTCTGCACATGCGCCATCGCTTTGCAGGCACCGCAGGCCAGCATGACCAGGCCGACGGCGGAGACGAGGCCGATCAGCATGCCGAGGGCACTGAACAGGCCCATCATGCCGCTCACCGATGCATAGCCATCGGTCGCGTGGTTGATCACCCAGGCCTGCCACACGCTCATCGCGCCGCGCAGCACGGTGGTGAGCAGCATCAGCGAGATGCCGGCCAGCGCCAGTTTGCGACCGGGTGCCGGTGGCGCCCACATCGCCAGCATCGCGGTACCGGCCACGCAGGCCAGCAGGTCGGGCAACTGGTAGCCGAGCATCGTCAGCAACTGGGTGAGGAATCCGTCCATGCATGTCTCCGTGCCGATGGACGTCCAATGTATAGCAAAGCCAGGCACGGCTTCACCCTGCCGGGTTCATTCGTCTGTCGTCTGTCGTGCTTGGCGGCGGATGGGACGTTCTTCGTCGGGCGTGAGGTGGTGGATGGCCGAGGGCGAAGGCGCAAGCATCGTCAGTGTCGAGGTCGCCGGTTCGTAACGCGCCACGTACTGCCGCATGCCGATGTACAGCAAGCCCGCGCGCTCATCCCAGGCCGAAGAACGGGGTGGAAAAAGCGCCAGGGTGCCTTTGGCAGAACCATATGCAGGCCGGACGTTGCGTCGACACGCACCAAGGCGTCGTGCAGGGCGATCAGCAGGTCGTCGCGTTCGGTAACGGAGACGGTCAGGGGAGCACCGGGCAGGTGCATGAGCGTCGTGGCCTGCCACCTGTCCAGGGACTTGTCGAGCGCGACCACAGTGCCTCGCGACGATCCCAGGTGCGCAAGGCCTTCGATGGCATGCCATCGGTCCTTCCATTCGAAGAACGCCACGACATGGTCGGAGGACACGGGATAACGCGTCGCCCCATCGACGCTGTACCAGTACAGCACGGCGCCGAACTCCCCGTTGTTGAAGGCCACCAGCCAACCATCGTCGACACGCTGGACGATGACGCCGTCATCGTACTGGCCGGGCGAAGGCAGGAACGAGGGCCGGCCGGCCGCCGGGCTGGAGTGGGACAGGCGGATGGCGACAATGGCGTCGTCGCGCTGGTCCACCCGCCAGGACACGGGCGAATAGCTGCCCGCGTACTCCCAGACAAGTCGATCTTCGTGCGATGCCTCCGGCGGAACGGGAATCTCGACCCACGCGCTCAGTGGGGGAGCGAGAGTGGAGGCGCCGTCGTCCGCCGACGCAGCGAACGAGAGCGCGAACAGCCCTCCGCATGCGAGTCCGCGTAGCAGGCCAGCCTTCAATCCGCCGTCACCAGCACCTTGTCTTTGTCGCGCAGCGCGGCATAGACCGCATCGGTCTCCGGGCGCACGCCGTGCCAGTGCTCGAACGCTTCGGCCGCCTGCTCCACCAGCATGCCGAGCCCGTCCACCGCATCGTGGCAACCGGCCGCGCGGGCCCAGGCAAGGAACGGGATCGCGGCCTCGCCATAGTTGAGATCGACCGCCAGCGTGCGCGGGGTGGCCAGGGTGAACGGCAGGGAGAACGCACCCTGGTCCTGGCGCGCGGCGGAGGTCGCATTGACGATCAGCGAGAAGTCGCCGAGATCGCGCAGGTCGTCCCAGTAGCGGGAGTGCGCGCGATCCGGTTCGCCCAGCGCATCGGCCAGGGCATCGGCCCGTTCCGCGGTCCGGTTGACGATGATCAGTTCGCTGATGCCGGCATCCAGCAAGGCGGGCGCGACGCCGCGCGCCGCACCACCGGCGCCGAGCAGCAGGGCGCGCCGCGCGCGCAGGTCCAGTCCGTGGCGGCCGGTCAGGTCGCGCACCAGGCCGGCGCCGTCGGTGTTGTCGCCGTGCCATTGGCCGTCGCGGCGGGTCAGCGTGTTCACCGCACCGGCGCGCCGCGCGCGATCGCTGGTCTGCGCGCAGATCGCGAAAGCGGCTTCCTTCAACGGCAGGGTGACGTTCGCACCCATGCCGCCGTCGCCCGCGAACCGGTCGAGCGTCGCGACGAAATCGTGCGGTGCGGTGTCGATGGCGGTGTAGTCCAGCGCGATGCCGACCTGCTGCGCGAATGCGGCGTGGATGCGCGGCGACAGCGAGTGGGCGACGGGATGGCCGAAGACGGCGTAGCGCTGGCTTGTCATGGTGCGGATCCCCGTCTGCAGTCGTTGTCCGCAGTCTACGCGCGCCCGCGTCGGCTTGACAGGCGCGACGGTGCGCTGCACCGTGCCGCCGCCGAAGAGGGCGCGCCAGGGATCGAGGCGACGGCAGGCCGGACGGGGAGTACCGGTCGCCTCCCATCGAAACGCTGTCACTGCGGGCCTTGCGTCGACCGACGACGGAGCGCGCAGTCCGCGCGCAAGCTTCCGGCAAGGATGCTCACGATTCACCGATCCGCCCCGCCGGTACCGCAAGGACGCGGGGATTCCACCACCACCGAAAGGGAAAACCTCATGAAGCCTCTGCTCCGCTGCCTGCCGCTCGCGCTGGCGGCCTTCGCCCTGCACGCGCAAGCGCAATCGATCTCGCCGGCCTACGACGCGTTCCGGAAAAAGGAAACGCCGCCGCCTGTACCCGCCCAGCCCGTGACGCCGACCACCCCGGCGCCTGCCGCGCCCGTGGCGCCCGCAGCACCGCCTCCGGCGCCTGCCCATGCCGCGCCCGCACCGTACGCCGCACCCGCGCCTGTCCGCGAGGGACGGGACAACGGCGGGTTCTTCATCGGCGCCCAGGTGGGCCAGGGATGGATCTACGAGGATGTCGAGCAGGATGCGCTGGCGATGAGCGCGGGCTACCGCTGGCAGGCAGGTCCCTGGACCCAGGTAGGCGTCGAGCTGTCGGCGGGCCGCCTGGACGAAACCACCGACGGCGGTTGGCGCTACCCGAAGGCCACGTACAAGGCGCTGGGCGCCAACGCCCGCATGAGCTTCGGCGACAGCCCGTGGTTCATGATGGTCCGGGGCGGCTATTTCGATGCGGAACAGGACGTTCCGGGCGGCGGTGACTTCTCCACCGATGGCGGCTATGCCGGCCTGGCGGTGGGAGTGGACATCAACCGCCACCTCAACCTGACGCTGGGCTACACCGCGTTCGTCTACGCGGACGACTACTACGACAGCGACTGCGACGAGGACTACACCTACGACTGCGACTTCAACCGCGCCGACACGGTGACGTTGGGCGTCGAAGCGCGGTTCTGATCCGGAAACAGAAAACAGAAACGGGAGCCGGCAGGCTCCCGTTTTTTTATGCCCCGACGGATGTCTCCAGCTGCYGCACGTAGACATGCTGCGTCTTGGCAAGCGCGAAGCCAGCGGACGGATAGAACGCATGCGACTCCGGGCGCAGGATGTTCGAGCGGACGAAGACATCCTTGCCGCCCTGACGTCGTATCCACTCGCAGGCCGCGTCCACCAGCCGTCGTGCCAGTCCTGAACGCCTCACCTGCGTGTCCACGATCAGCGCCGTGATTTCTGCGCGCATGCCGAACTCGATCATCAGGCGCCACTCCGCCGCCACCATGCCGTGCAGGCGACGGTCGTTGTCCGGCGACGCAGCGACCCTCACGGCATGTGTCGGCGACGCCAGCAGGCTATCCAGTCGCTTCGCCATGGCAGCGACGTCGACCGGATAGGCGAGCAGCGTGCACAGGCGTGCCAGTTCGGCCGCATCGTCATGCCGCGCATCGCGGATGACGACAGAGATCATGTCAGTTGGCCCGCAGCCAGCGCGCCGCATCCAGCGCGAAGTAGGTCAGCACGCCATCCGCGCCCGCGCGCTTGAATGCGGTCAGTGCTTCCAGTGCACAGGCCTTCTCGTCCAGCCAGCCATTCGCGGCGGCGGCCTTGATCATCGCGTACTCGCCGCTGACCTGGTACGCGAACGTCGGTACGCCGAACCCGTCCTTCACCCGGCGGATCACGTCCAGGTACGGCAGGCCCGGCTTGACCATCACCATGTCCGCGCCTTCGTCCAGGTCCAGCGCGATCTCGTGCAGCGCTTCGTTCGAGTTGGCCGGGTCCATCTGGTAGGTGAACTTGTTGCCCTTGCCCAGGTTGCCGGCGCTGCCCACCGCGCTGCGGAACGGGCCATAGAACGCGCTGGCGTACTTGGCGGCGTACGACATGATGCGGGTGTTGATGTAGCCGGCCTTCTCAAGCGCCTCGCGGATCGCGCCGATGCGGCCATCCATCATGTCGCTGGGCGAGAGGATGTCCACGCCGGCGGCGGCGTGCGCGAGGGACTGTTTCACCAGCGCCTCGATCGTCTCGTCGTTGAGGATGTAGCCGGTGTCGTCGATCAACCCGTCCTGGCCATGCGTCGTGTACGGGTCCAGTGCCTGGTCGGTCATCACGCCCAGTTCGGGAAAGCGCGCCTTCAGCGCGCGGATCGCGCGCGGGATGATGCCGTCCTCGTCCCAGGCGATGCGGCCGTCGGCGGTCTTGGCCGCCGGGTCCGGCACGCCGAACAGGTCGAGCACCGGCACGCCGAGTTCCAGCGCTTCTTCGCCCACGCGCAGCAGTTCGTCGATGGACAGCCGCTCGACGCCCGGCATCGACGCCACCGGCGCCCGGCCCTTCTCCTCGTGCACGAACACGGGATAGATCAGGTCGTCGGTGGTCAACACGTTCTCGCGCATCAGGCGGCGCGAGAACTCGTCGCGGCGCATGCGGCGCGGGCGGGTGTAGGGGTAGGCCATCACGGGCTCCTGGCAGAGCGGCGAATGATACGCCGGTGTCCCGCGGGCGGGCCTGCGACAGGCGGTCGCAGTGCGGAACGCTGCGTCCGCGAGGGCCTCAGATGACGCCGCCGCCCAGCGACAGGCGGATGATGCCGACCACGATGACGATGCCGTTCAGCACCAGCCCGGCCTTGGCGCGGCCGCGATTCCCGGTCCGCGTGAACAGGATGCCGACCGCCGCGATGATCGCGCCGACGGCGGCGAAGGGGATCACCAGCCAGTTCGCGGCCCCCAGCAGCGGAATGAGGGCGAGGATCATCAGGATCATCGCCACGATGCCCCACAGCAGGCTGATCAGTCCCATCGCACATGCTCCCCGACACGGCGCGCGACGTGGCGCCTCATGGACCCACTATGCGGACGAGCAACGACGGCTTCAACCCGTCACGCCATGCATGCCTTCGATCTCGACCAGCAGTTCCCGCCGGCAGACGTCGGCGTGCAGCATCAGCCAAGGCACGCGCGTGCCGAGGCGCGCTTCCAGCTGGGCGGCCACCGCCTCGGCGTCGCCGGCATCGCTCACGTAGACCTTCAGCCGCGAACTCGCATCCATGTGCGGCGGCAGTGACGGCGCATGCTCGCGCGCCGCACCGAGTAGGCTGTCGAGGTTGGTCAGGGTTTCATCCAGTTGCGCGCGCAGCGAATCGGCATGCTGCGAGGCGTGGCCGACGATGCTGGCCGTACCCGACAGCAGCAGAGGCACGCGCGGCGACGGTGGCAGCAGCGCACGCGCGAAGGTCGGCGATTGCGGGCCGTATTCCCGCGGATAGCGATACGCGCTGACCTGACGGGGATTTTCCAGCGGCAGGCCGGGCTCGCGCGCCGCCAGCCAGTAGACCTGCAGGACGCGCCGGCCATCGCGGCTGCCGATCGCGGTCGCCGCTGGCAGCACGCGCGTGTCGACCTCGCCCAGGCCCTGCACGCGGCCGACGCAGAACTGCCGGTAGCGCTCGGCATCGCCGTCGCCGTCGGTGATGGCGTCGAAGTAGTTCCAGATGCGCAGCAGGTGCGGATAGCCGCTCTGGCGCCAGAACGCCGCCATCGCCGCATAGGCATGGGCGCTGGCCTGCAGGATGCCGCCCGCAGGCTCTTCCCACTCCACTGCGCCGAACATCAGGGTGCCATCGTGGCTGTAGCGCACCGCGCCGTCCCGGCCCGTGGCCACGGGTCCGGCCGCGCGCCACACCTCGAAGGGCGCGGCGGCTTCGCGCAGCGGCGACAACGGCACGCGCAGGTAACGGGGATCTTCGATAGCCGACGTCACCGGCGCCAGGGCGCCGAAACCGAACACGGCGAGCGTTTCCGGCAGGCCCAGCAACGCATGGGGTGTCGGCGCGTGGATGTAGTCGACGGCCAACCGCTGCGGCGCGGAGGGACGGTCGGGAGCGGAGCTCATCGTGCGGGAAACAGGGGCATGTCGGGGCGAAATGATAACCCGCCCATCCCGTCACGCCCGGCAGGCGCAGGCTGTGCCAACATTCAGGGCATGCGGCGGAAGATCGCCGGGGTTCCCAGGGAGAAGCCGTCATGACGTTCCGCACCATCCCCGTCGTGTTCGCCATGCTGCTGGCCGCCGGGTGCGCCAGCAGTTCCAAGGTCATGCTGGGGCAGGCACGCCCCGCCATCGATCCGTCGCAGGTGCAGGTTTACCGCACGGCACCGGCCGGCGCACTGGAGATCGCGCAGCTGGAATCGAAGAGCGCGGTCGGTTTCGGTACCCAGGGCCAGACCGACGCCGCCGTGGCGCGCCTCAAGCGCGAAGCCGCCGCCCTCGGCGCCAACGGTGTGGTGCTGATCGGCGTGGGCTCGAGTGGCTCGCCGGTCGGCATGTCGGTGGGCGCCGGCAGTTACGGCCGCCACTCCGGCGGCGGCGTCAGCATGGGCATCCCCACCACGCAGAAGCAGGCCGCGGGCGTCGCGATCTACGTGCCGCCGGGGACGCCGGTGGATGCGTCGATCGTGGTGCCGGAGCCGGCGGCGAAGCGCTAGTCGGAGCCAGAACGCCCGAACGAAGGCGGCGGACGGCCGCCTTCTTCATTTCAGGGATCAGGGCGAAGTGGCCGACTCGCCCTCCAGCACGATCCGCTCGCCGCCGTCGACRTTCACTGCCAGCGTCTCGTAGCGCCATTCGCCTGCGCGTTTTTCGGCCACCACGTATAGCGTGCCATCCGCGCGCGGGCCGTCGAGGGGAATCGCCAGGTCGGCGTCACCGCTGGCTCCGCTGGTGCTGATGTTTCCCTGCACGAACCAGCCCGCACGTATCGGTTCGCCGAGCGCAGCGATGACGGCAGGATCAGACTGTGCCCGCGCGAGCGCATGCTGATAGGCGCCCGAGGACTTGATCGCTCCCAGCAGCAGCGCCACGCCGCCGAGGACGACCGCGACAGACAGCGCCAGCAGCAGCGCACCCAGCACGGGCACGCACCATTTCCAGTTGCGTTGCCACCAACCGGGCTGGGCGGGGACGGGCGTCGACATCGCAGTGCTCCCGGGGTGAGTGGAATCAGGGCTTGAGGCAACGGGCGAAGAAATCCTCGGTCAGCCGGTAGCGATGCAGCAGGTCGCTGCCGCGCAGGCCGTGCTTGGCCCCAGGGTACGTCATCAGTTCGAACGGCGTGCCGCGCTTCTGCAGCTCGCTCATCAGCTTGGTGGAGTTGGTGAACAGCACGTTGTCGTYGGCCATGCCGTGGATCAGCAGCARCTTCGAGCGCAGGCCGCCCAGGTGGGTGAAGACGCTGGCTCCACGGTAGCCCGCCGCGTTCGCCTTCGGCAGGTCCATGTAGCGTTCGGTGTAGTGGGTGTCGTACAGCGCCCAGTCGGTCACCGGCGCGCCCGCCACGCCGCAGGCATACGCTTCGCTGTGCTTGGCCAGCAGCATCAGCGTCATGTAGCCGCCGTTGGACCAGCCGTGCACGCCGATGCGCTTTGCATCGACGAAGGACTGCGCCTTCAGCCATTCGACGCCGCGCAGCTGGTCGTCGACTTCCACCGTGCCCTGCTTGCCGTAGAGCGCGCCGCCGAACGCCGCGCCACGGCGTGGGGTGCCGCGGTTGTCCAGTGAGAACACCACATAACCCTGCTGCGCCAGGTACTGGTTGAAGAAGGCGTCACTGCGGCCGGGCCAGGCGCGGGTGACGGTCTGCGCGGCAGGGCCGCCGTAGACGAACACCACCACGGGATACTTCTTCTTCGGGTCGAAGCCGGCCGGCTTGATCAGGCTGTAGTGCAGCGGCGTCTTGCCGTCGGCCGCCGTCAGCGTGCCGAACGTGGTCGGCTGGTGCGCGGCGAGGTACTTGGCGTACGGATGCCCGGCGTCGACGGCATCATTCTCCAGCAGCGTCGCCAGCTTCGTGCCGTCCGCCTTGAACAGTTCGATCTGCGGCAGCGTCGTGTCGCTGGACCAGCTGTCGACGAAGACGCTGGCATTGCGGGCGAAGCTGGCCGTGTGCACGCCCGCAGCAGGCGTCAGCTTGCGCGGTTCGCCGCCTGTCAGCGGCACGGCGTAGACGTGGGTTTCCGCGGCGCCATCGCGCGTGCCGCTGACGTACGCCAGGCCATTGCCCTCGTCGACTGCCAGCAGGCTGTCCACGACCCAGTCACCGCGGGTCAGCTGCGACAGCGAAGTCCCGTTCTCGGATACGAGGTAAAGATGCTCGAATCCATCGCGCTCCGACGACCACAGGAAGCGTCCGTCCTTCAGGAAGCGCAAGGCGTTGTGCAGTGGCACCCAAGTCTTCGACGTTTCGGTCACCAGCGTGCGTTGCTTGCCGGTTGCCAGCGTCGTCTCGATCAGGTCGAGCGTTTTCTGGTCGCGCGACTGGCGCTGGAAGGTCAGGCGCTGAGGATCGCGCCAGTCCACGCGGGCCAGGTAGATGTCCTTCTCGGTGCCCAGGTCGATCCACTGCGGTCTGGCACTCGCTTTCGGCGCAATCACGCCCAGCTGAACCAGTACGTTCGCATCGCCCGCTGCCGGATAGCGCTGTTCGACGACCTCCGTGCGGTCGGGATAGACCTCATAGCGCTTCACCAGCGGCACCGGTGCCTCGTCGATGCGGGCGAAGGCGATGGCCGAGTCGTCCGGTGCCCACCAGTAGCCGGTGTGGCGGTCCATTTC
>NZ_JBGFFG010000080.1:0-10473 GCF_056175765.1 Pseudoxanthomonas sp. LjRoot204_2
CCCGTATGGTGTCCGCCAGGATGTTCACGATCCGGTCGATGTGGCCCTTCTCCACGATCAGCGGGGGCGACAGGGCGATCACGTCGCCGGTCACCCGGGTCAGCAGGTGGCCTTCGTGGAAGGCGCGGGCGAAGACGTCGTAGGCCCGGGTGCCGGGCGCACCCTGGCGCGGGGCCAGTTCGATGGCGCCGACCAGGCCGAAGTTGCGGATGTCGATCACGTTCGGCAGACCCTTCAGCGAGTGCAGAGCCTCCTGCCAGTAGTCGCCCAGCGACAACGCCTTGTCGAACAGGTTTTCCTCTTCGTACGTGTCCAGCGTGGCGAGCGCGGCGGCGCAGGCCAGCGGATGGCCGGAGTAGGTGTAGCCATGGAACATGTCGATGGCGTTGTCGGGCCCGCTCATGAAGGCATTGAACAGGCGCTCGGAGACGAACGTGGCACCCATCGGCACGCAGCCGTTGGTGATGCCCTTGGCGGCGGTGATCATGTCCGGCGTGACGCCGAAGCGCTGCGCGCCGAAGGCATGGCCGACGCGGCCGAAGCCCGTGATGACTTCGTCGAAGATCAGCAGGATGCCGTGCTTGTCGCAGATCTCGCGCAGCCGCTGCAGGTAGCCCTGCGGCGGGACGACCACGCCGGCCGAGCCGGAGATCGGCTCGACGATGACCGCCGCGATCGTGGAGGCGTCGTACAGCGCGATCTGGCGCTCTAGATCTTCGGCCAGTTCGATGCCATGCGGCGGCAAGCCTTTCGAGAATGCATTGCGCGACACGTCCAGCGTGTGGCGGATATGCGAGACCGCCGACAGGCCCGGGCCGAACCACTTGCGGTTGTTCGGCAGGCCGCCCACCGACATGCCGCCGAAKCCSACGCCGTGGTAGCCCTTCTCGCGGCCGATGAAGCRCGTGCGSTGGCCTTCGCCGCGCRCGCGGTGGTAGGCCAGGGCGATCTTCAGTGCACTGTCGACCGCTTCCGAGCCGGAATTGCTGAAGAACACCTTCTTGAGGTCGCCCGGCGCCAGTGCGGCCAGGCGCTCGGCCAGCTTGAACGGCAGCGGCGAGCTCATCGAGAAGTTGGGCGCGAAGTCGAGCGTGCCGATTTGCTGCTTCACGGCCTCGACGATGCGCGGCCGCGAATGGCCGGCGTTGCAGCACCACAGGCCGGCCGTGGCATCCAGCACCTCGTTGCCGTCGACATCCTTGTAGTACATGCCCGACGCGCTGGCGAGCAGCCTCGGCTTGGCCTTGAACTGCTTGTTGGCCGTGAACGGCATCCAGAAGTGGTCGAGCGAGGCGGGCGCCTCGAGGTTCTGGCGGGCGTAGTGATCGGCCAGGGCGCGGGAAGAAGTGTCGTCGGCGCTCATCGCGGCTCCAGGGGCGGGGCGGATGGGCGCAGCTTAGCGCGTTGAAAAAACTTTACAACCGTGCCGGAGGTCGGATTCGCCGCACTGTCCCGGCCCCGCCCGACTTCGTTTACTGGCCTGCCCAATATCGTGGAGAGCCCGGATTGACCGGCCTGCCCGGGGGTGTAAAGTATCCCGCAACACTTTCCGCTTTCCTGTCAGGGTGGTGATGGACATCGGCGCGCGCCTGCAACTGGTCCGCAAATCCAAAGGCCTCAGCCAGCGCGAGCTGGCCAAGCGCGTGGGCGTCACCAACAGCACCATCTCGCTGATCGAGCAGAACAAGGTCAGCCCCTCGGTCAGTTCGCTGAAGAAGGTACTGGACGGCATTCCTATCTCGCTGGCCGACTTCTTCACCCTGGACCTGGAGAAGGGGCTGCCGGACAGCCCGTTCTATGTCGCCGACGAGCTGCCGGATGTGGGCAGCAACGGCATCCACTACTTCCTCGTCGGCCAGCACCGGCCGCAGCGGCAGATGTGCATCCTTCGCGAAGTGATGCCGCCCGGCAGCGACACCGGCGACAGCATGCTGGCGCACGACGGCGAGGAGGGCGGCGTGGTGATCGCCGGTGAAGTGGAAGTCACGGTGGGCGAGYAGGTACGCGTGCTGAAGGCCGGCGAGGGCTATTACTTCGAAAGCCGTACGCCGCATCGCTTCCGCAATGTCGGTGACGTCGACGCGGTGATCGTCAGCGCGAATACGCCGGCAACGTTTTGAAATCATACCCCTCTCCCAACGGGAGAGGGGTTGGGGTGAGGGGTGATGCAGTCCGGATGATTCGGACAACGCATCTCCGCTCGCCCCTCATCCGGCGCTTCGCGCCACCTTCTCCCGCTGGGAGAAGGGAACACAGCCAGGAGTTCCCATGAGCAACCCCCGCACGCAACAGGACTGGCAGGCCATGGCCGGCACGCTGTCGATCCGCACGCAGGCCTTCATCGACGGCAAATACGTCGATGCCGCCTCGGGCAAGACCTTCGACTGCGTCAGCCCGATCGATGGCCGCGTGCTCGGCCAGGTGGCCGATGGCCAGGAAGAGGACATCAATCGCGCCGTCGCCGCCGCGCGCCGCAGCTTCGACGCGGGTGCGTGGTCCAACGCGCGCCCGACGCATCGCAAGAAGGTGCTGCTCAAGCTCACCCAGCTGATCGAACGGCATGCCGACGAACTGGCCTTGCTGGAATCGCTCGACATGGGCAAGCCGGTGGGCGACGCGCGTAGCGTCGACGTCGCCGCGACCATCCGCTGCATGGGCTGGACCGCCGAGGCGCTGGACAAGGTCTACGGTGAAGTCGCCGCGACCGGCCAGGACGAACTGGGCCTGGTGACGCGCGAACCGCTGGGCGTGATCGGCGCGATCGTGCCGTGGAATTTCCCCCTGCTGATGGCGACGTGGAAACTGGCCCCGGCGCTGGCGATGGGCAACTCCATCGTGCTGAAGCCCTCGGAGAAGTCGCCGCTCACGGCGATCCGCCTGGCCGAGCTGGCGATCGAAGCGGGCATCCCCGCCGGCGTGCTCAACGTGGTGCCGGGCTTCGGCAAGACCGCGGGCGAACCGCTGGCGCTGCACATGGACGTGGACGGCCTGGTGTTCACCGGTTYCACCCCGGTCGGCAAGCGCCTGCTGCAATGCGCGGGCCTGTCGAACATGAAACGCGCGTACATGGAGTGCGGCGGCAAGAGCCCGAACATCGTGTTCGCCGATGCGCACGACCTCGAGGTGGCGGCGAAGGCCGCGGCCGGCGGCATCTTCTACAACCAGGGCGAAGTCTGCACCGCGGCCTCGCGCCTGCTGGTGGAGCGTTCGATCAAGGATGAGTTCGTCGCCCGCGTGGTCGAGGCAGGCAAGGCCATGCGCCCGCGCCATCCGCTCGACCCCGGCGCGCCGATGGGCGCGATGGTCGATGAAGGCCAGACCCGGCGCGTGCTCGACTACATCGAGAAGGGCAGGGCCGAGGGTGCCCGTCTGGCGCTGGGCGGCCTGCGCGCCGACGTGGTGAACGGCGGCTGCTACATCGAGCCGACCGTGTTCGACGACGTCGCGCACGACCACACGATCAGCCGCGAAGAGATCTTCGGGCCGGTACTGTCGGTTATCGCGTTCGACAGCGAGGAAGAAGCGCTGCGGATGGCCAACGACAGCGAGTACGGGCTGGCGGCGGGCGTGTGGACGCGCGACATCAGCCGCGCCCATCGCGTGGCGCGCAAGCTGCGTGCGGGCAGCGTCTGGGTGAACTACTGGGACGGTGGCGACATGACCGCTCCGTTCGGCGGCTACAAGCAGTCCGGCAACGGCCGCGACAAGTCGCTGCACGCCTTCGACAAGTACACCGAGATCAAGGCGACCTGGATCAATCTGGGGAGTTGAGCTGCGGCGTTCCTTCTCCCCGCGAGGCGGGGAGAAGGTGCCCGGAGGGCGGATGAGGGGCGAGCGCTGGTGCTTTACCGGCACGCAGGCATCGCATCTTCGTTCGTCCCTCACCCGCCTTCGGCACCCTCTCCCCGTACACGGGCAGAGGGGAGTCATCGAAGAAGTTCTTCTGCCAGAATCGCCCACGTCCCATCCACCGGCCCGTCCATGACCGCCACCGCCGTCGCTCCCGCGCCCGCCAACTCGCCTGGTCGGGTGCTGTTCGCCAGCCTGATCGGCACCACCATCGAGTTCTTCGATTTCTACATCTACGCGACGGCCGCGGTGCTGGTGTTTCCGCACCTGTTCTTCCCGCAGGGGGATCCGACCACCGCGACACTGCAGTCGTTCGCCACTTTCGCGCTGGCGTTCATCGCGCGGCCCGTGGGGTCGGCGCTGTTCGGCCACTACGGCGACCGCATCGGACGCAAGGCGACTCTGGTGGCGGCGCTGCTGACGATGGGTATCTCCACCGTGCTGATCGGCCTGCTGCCCACCTACGCGCAGGTCGGTATCGTGGCGCCCCTGCTGCTGGCGCTGTGCCGGCTGGGGCAGGGGATCGGGCTGGGCGGCGAGTGGGGCGGTGCGGTGTTGCTGGCGACCGAGAACGCGCCGCCCGGCAAGCGCGCGTGGTACGGCATGTTCCCGCAGCTCGGGGCACCCCTGGGCTTCCTGTTCTCCACCGGCATCTTCCTGCTGCTGACCGCAGTGATGAGCGATGCGCAGTTCCTGGCCTGGGGCTGGCGCATTCCGTTCGTGGCCAGTGCGGTGCTGGTGTTCGTCGGCCTGTGGGTGCGGCTGAGCATCGCCGAGACGCCGGATTTCCAGAAGGCCCTGGACCGCGACGAGCGCGTCAAGGTGCCGATGCTGACCACCGTGCGCGAGCACCCGTTCGCCCTGGTGACCGGCACGCTCGCGCTGGTGGCCACGTTCGTGCTGTTCTACCTGATGACCGTGTTCGCGCTGAGCTGGGGTACGTCGAAGCTCGGCTACACGCGCGAGCATTTCCTGATGCTGCAGATGGTCGGCGTGCTGTTCTTCGCCCTGACCATCCCGCTGTCGGCGCTCTATGCGGACCGGTTCGGGCGGCGCAACGCGATGATCGTCGCCACGCTGCTGATCATCGGGTTCGGCTTCGTGTTCGCGCCGTTGCTGGAGTCGGGTAGCGACCTGGGCGTGCTGGCTTTCCTTGCGCTGGGTCTGGGCGCGATGGGGCTCACCTATGGCCCCTGCGGGACGATCCTGGCGGAGATGTTCCCCACCGCCGTGCGCTACACGGGCGCGTCGCTGGCGTTCAACCTGGCCGGCATCCTGGGCGCATCGCCGGCGCCGTACATCGCCACGAGGCTGGGTGAACGCTACGGACTTCCGTCAGTCGGCTGGTACCTGGCCGGCATGGCCGTGCTGACGTTGCTGGCCTTGTTGGCGATGCAGCGCCGGCGGTAAGGCATCCACGCTCGCAATGGGGCATCACATGGTCGTGCGCATGGCGCACGCTACGATCTCGCCGCCATGATTCGTCACGTAGCGTGCGCCACGCGCACGTCCGCAGGATCTCTCCCCAAGCGCACACAGCACGCTACCCGAACAGGCGCTTCACGGTGCGGGTGAGCCAGCCGCCCTGCTGGTGATCGCGGACGAACTGGTTGAGGTGGCGCTTGACCGAATCCGCGTAGGCCTTGTCGTCGTTGCGGATGTGGTTGAACAGCCAGCGCGACAGCATGCTGCGCAGCTCGTCCACGATGTCTTCGCCGGCCTCGAAGCGGAGCCGATACTCGGACACGCGCTTGGTGAATACTTCGTGCACGCGCTTGTGCGCGGCGCTGAACGGATAGCCGGCTTCCTCCATCAGCTCTTCCTCGAACGCGAAGTGCGACAGCGTGTAATCGACCAGCTCATCGATCACTTCGCCGACGGCGAAACGCTCCCTCGACTTCTGGGTCACGTGCAGATGGTTGATCATCTCCACGATACGCCGGTGCTGGCCATCGATGATGTCGATGCCGGTGTCCATGTCGTCCTGCCAGATCAGCAGTGTCATGTTCGGATCCCCTGCCGGCGGATGCCGGAATGCGGGGAAATCTAGGTGCGCGCTGCACTTGCAGCATTGATCCCGATCAATGCCGCATGCGACGGACAGTCGCAGGGGCCGTGATGACCGGTGTGGGAGCGATGTGAGTCGCGAGCTCTTGCTTCAGCGACTCGAAAGCTCGCGACTGACGTCGCTCCCACAGGGAAGAATTTCAACCGCTCGACACCACCCGGTTCCGTCCACCGGCCTTCGCCAGGTACAGCCGCCGGTCCGCTTCGCTGAGCAGGTGATTGAGGGTCTGGCCGGGAAAGCGCGTGCGGAACACGCCGACGCTGACCGTCATCTTCAGTGTGCGCTCGCCGATGTCGACGTCGAGGGCCTCTATCGAGGCGCGCAGCGATTCGAAGTAGTCCACGGCTTCGCTTTCGCCCAGGTACGGCACCAGCGCGCAGAACTCTTCGCCGCCGAAGCGCGCGATCAGGTCCTGCGTACCCGCATGGCGCGCGATGGCCTGGGCGACGGCCTTCAGTGCGATATCGCCGGCTTCATGGCCGTGGGTGTCGTTGATGTGCTTGAAGTGGTCGATGTCGATGATGGCGGCCGTCACCGACTGTTGCCTGCCCAGGGTGTTCGGCAGCAGGGCATGGCACTCGGACAGGAAGTGGCGGCGGTTGGGCAGGCCGGTGAGGAAGTCGCGGGTGGCGAGATCCTGCAGGGTGCCGATCAGTTCCAGCTGGTCGATGTTCTGCGAGACGCGGCAGAAGAATTCCTCGCGCGAGAACGGCTTGTGCAGGAAGTCATTGGCGCCGCTCTTCAGGAAGCGCGGGACCAGGCTGCCATCGCTGGTGCCCGAGATGCCGATGATCGCCAGGTGGTCGCGGGCGTGGCGCGCACGCAGGCGACGGGTGAACTCGTGGCCCTTCATGCCGGGCATTTCCTGGTCGACGATCGCCAGGCGGATGTCGGGGTTGGCGTCGAGCATGACCAGGCCGGCCTCGCCATCCGCCGCTTCCACCACGCGGAAGCCGTACATCGACAACAGCGCGGCCGCGTGCTGGCGGGCGGAACGGGAGTCGTCCACGATCAGGGCGGCGATGCGGCGGTTGCGTTCCAGGCGCTGCACCAGCCACACGAGATAGTCGATGCTGCCGGGCGTGTTCTTGAGGACGTAGTCCACCACCTGCCGTCGCAGTACCTGCTCGCGCAGCGTGTCGTCGTAGACGCCGCTGACGACCACGGTGGGCAACTGCCGGGACAGGAAGAACTCCACCACCTCGTCGTGGCTGCCGTCGRCCAGGACCAGGCTGGTGACCACCATGAACCAGTCCGGATGCTTCTCCAGCGTCGTGCGCGCCTCGTCCAGCGTGGCGGCGTAGACGACCGGCAGGCTGAGCTTCTGTTCGATCGCTTCGCCGATCAGGCGCGCATGCGTGCGCGAGTTCTCCACCACCAGGATCCGCTGGGGCAGGGGCGATTGGCTGGCGATGGCGGATACGGCGCGTTGCGGACTGGACATGCTCGGGAAGGCCGAGGAAGGTTTCCTTTCATGTCTATCGGCCCGGGCGGACGGGACTTGAGAGCGGCGTCACGGAATGCGCGGCTGCCGGCGCCGCTCACCAGAGTGCGTCGCGCAGCTTGTACCAGGCCATTCCGGCGACCAGGAGCKGCGTGCGCAGCGCACGGCCGCCCGGGAACGGGTGGTGGTCGATCTTCTCGAACAGGTCCAGTCGCTCGGATTGACCGCGGATCGCCTGGGCGAGCGTCGTGCCCGCCAGGCACGCGGCGATCAGGCCATGTCCCGAGAAGCCCTGGGCGAAGTACAGGTTCGGCGCCAGCCGGCCCCAGTGCGGCGCACGGTTGAGCGAGATGTCGATCATTCCGCCCCACAGGTACTCGATGCCCACTTCGCGCAACTGCGGGAATACGCGGTGCATGCGGCGCGTCATCACGCCGCGCAGGTTCGGGGGCGTCATCGTCGAATAGCTGGCGCGACCGCCGAACAGCAGGCGGTGGTCGCGGCCCAGCCGGAAGTAGTCCAGCGCCCAGTTGGTGTCCGCCACCGCCATGTCGTTGCGGATCAGCGCGCGCGCGCGCTGCTCGCCCAGCGGCGGCGTGGCGGCGATGTAGGTGCCCACCGGCATCATGCGCGATTCGAGTTCCGGCGCGATGCCGCGCAGCAGCGCGTTGCCCGCGAGGATCACGGTATCGCAGGCGACCTCGCCCTGCGCGGTCTTCAGCAGCGGACGCGTGCCCCGTACGAGCTGCGTCACGCGGGAAGCTTCGAAGATGCGCACGCCCGCATCCAGCGCTGCGCGTCCGAGCCCCAATGCATAGGCGAGCGGATGGAGGTGGCCGCTGACCGGATCGTACATTGCGCCAAGATAGCGGTCGCTGGCGAGTTCGCCGCGCAGGCGCTCGCGATCCCACCACTGCACCGGGTGGTGGTAGCGCGTGTTGAACTCCTCCACGGCTTCCTGCACGTCGCGTTGCTGGCGCGCCTTGATCGGGACGGTGGCGTGCCCGTCGCGCCAGTCGCAGTCGATACCGTGCCGGTCGATCCGCCCGCGCAGCCAGCGCAGGCCGTCGATCGACAGGTCGAACATCTTCTTCGCATCGTCGAAGCCGACCAGCGCTTCGAGCTTCGCTTCGCCGCAGCTGAAGCCGGCAATGGCCTGGCCACCATTGCGGCCCGAGGCGCCCCAGCCGATGCGCTCGGCTTCCAGCACGACCACCTTGTAGCCGGCTTCGGCAAGTTCCAGCGCCGCCGACAGGCCGGTGTAGCCGGCGCCGAGGATGCAGACGTCGGCCTCGATGCGGCCTTCCAGTGCCGGCTGCGCGGGCAACGGCGTCGTGCTGGCTGCGTACCAGCTGTCGGGATAGGTATGCGCGAACGTCATGCGGGCAGCGCCTGGTTCACACCGATCGCAGGTACCACGCGTATTCCAAGTCGGTCACTTCGGTGTAGAAGCTGTGCATCTCCTTGAGCTTCTGCTGGCCGTAGATGTGCTGGAAGGACGTGCCGAACTGCTCGCGGATGAACTCGCTACCCATGAACGCGCCGATGGCCTCGCGCCAGAACGGCGTACGGATCTCGGTCTGGTCGTAGGCGTTGCCGGTGATCGGCGGGCCGGGATCGAAGCCCTGTTCGATGCCGTGCAGCATGCCGGCCAGCACGGCGGCAGTGACTAGGTAGATGTTGGCGTCGGCGCCGGCGATGCGGTGCTCGATCCGGGTGTTGGCTTCGTCGCTGTGCGGGATGCGCATGGCGACGGTGCGGTTGTTGTAGCCCCACACGTCGTTGAGCGGGACGAACGCGTTGAGCACGAAGCGCCGGTAGCTGTTGGCGTGCGGCGCGAACAGCAGCAGGCAATCCTGGTCGCTGCGCTGCAGGCCGCCGATGGCGTGCTTCAGCGCAGCGGCCGGGGCCGTCTGCGGTGAGGCGAAGATGTTGCGGCCGTCGGCATCCAGCACGCTGGCGTGGATATGCATACCGCTGCCCGCCTGCTCGGCGAACGGCTTGGCCATGAAGCTGGCCATCAGGCCCTGCTGCTGCGCGGCGGCCTTGATCGCGCGCTTGAGGTAGATCGCATCGTCGCAGGCGAGCAGGGCATCGTCGCGATGCTTGAGGTTGATTTCGAACTGGCCCGGCGCGTACTCGGCCACGGCGGTATCGGCCGGGATGCGCTGCGCACGGCACGCGGCTGCGACCGCATCGGTGAAGCCGCGGTAGTCGTTCAGGTCTTCCATGTAGTAGACCTGCGTGCTGGTGTTGCGTTGCCCGGTCGCCGGATTGATCGACGTGCGCGGGCGTCCCGCGTCGTCCATGCGCTGGTCGAACAGGTAGAACTCCAGTTCCACCGCGACCACCGGCTTCAGGCCGCGCGCGGCATAGCGTGCGAGCACGCGCTTGAGCACTTCGCGCGGGTTGGCCTCGAACATGCCGCCCTGCGCGTCCTCCATGCTCAGCAGCAGCTGCGCGGCCGGGCGCGGCGACCACGGCACGGGCCGCAGCGAGCCCGGTACCGGGCGGCAGATGCGGTCCTCGTCGCCGATGTCGTAACCCAGCCCGGTTTCCTCGACCGTGTTGCCGGTGATGTCGGTGGCGATCAGCGACATCGGCAGGCAGACGCCGTCGCGGTAGACCTTCTCCAGCGCATCGCGGGTGATGCGCTTGCCGCGCAGCAGTCCGTTCATGTCGGGCAGCAGCAGGTCGATCTGCTCGCAGTCGGGGATGGACGCCAGCGTGGCGGCATCGTCGGCGGGCAGGGAAGACGCGTCGGAATCAGGGCGCATGAGGGTCATCCAAGAGGCTGCGGCGCAGCTTAGCAGAGCGTTCGATGCGTCAAGAATACTCAACGCGAAGTTTCCAATGGGCCGCTGAAACGCCCGAATTTGGTGCCGCAGCGCACCATATGGGCGCCAAAAATGTCATCTGAGCCCTTCGTGTTGTAAAAATAAAACGGCCGGGTTAACGTGCCTGCAAGCCATTCCGGGCTTCCTGCATGACCCCGCTGCCGCGGGTCGGTCTGCCGACCGACCACAAGCAAATCGGTGCGCATCCCTTTCTTGCCGTCGGCGAGAAATACGTGCGCGCGGTGGTCGACGGGGCGGGCTGCCTGCCGCTGCTG
>NZ_JBGFFG010000081.1:0-10388 GCF_056175765.1 Pseudoxanthomonas sp. LjRoot204_2
GCATCATGTTGGGAATGCCGACCCGCACCACCAGCGTCTTGGTCAGCACGGGCCCCAGGAATGCCCCCATCGTGCCGGCTGCGCCGATGTACCCGTAGAACTTGCGCGCCTCGGCATTGGTGAACACGTCCGCCATGAAGCTCCAGAACACGGCGACCGCGAACAGGTTGAATACCGTGATCCACAGGATGAAGGCCAGTCCGCGCCCCGCGATGCCGCTGTCGAACATGGCGTAGAACACGAGCAGCGTGGCGATGAAGAAGCCGTAGATCACCGGCAGGAACACCCGGCGCGGAAAGCGGCTGACCAGCCAGCCGTAGACCGGCTGCAGCACCAGCATGATGACGAACACGGCGCTGAAGATGAACTGCAGCGTGAATTCGCTGAGCGCGATGCCGCGGCTGGCGAAGAAGGCAATCAGTGCCGGCGGAAACACCGCTTCGATGTCGCTGGAGGCCGCCATCGCTTCCCGCACCGGCCGCAGCACGTAGTAGCCGCTCAGCAGGCAGAAGAAGTACACGAATGCCCACAGCAGCGGCGGCGACTCCGACAGCGCCGCGCGGAATCGGCCGAACCGGGTGGTCGCTGGGGAAGACGGGTCCATGGGCGCGGCCTGCGATCGTTTCATCGGGACGCGGGCACCGCCCGCCTGTGGCGCGCACGGTATCCGATGCGCTGCAACATCGCCAGCCTTTCCGGGGACGCGCTCCGCCGGAATCCCGCATTGCGCGTCCCCGGCGCCGGACGCGTCGAATGCCCGAGCATTTGCTCTATCCCCCGCCGCTAGGTTCGGCCGGACTTCGCAACAGGGCAGCATGTGTACGACTACATCATCGTGGGCGCCGGATCGGCCGGTTGCGTCCTTGCCCACCGCCTGAGCGAAGACCCGGCGTGCCGCGTGCTGCTGCTCGAAGCCGGGCCGCGCGACTGGCACCCCTTCATCCACATGCCCGCCGGCCTGGCCAAGCTGGTCGGCCAGAAAGGTGTCAACTGGAACTACGACACCGCGCCCGAGCCGCACCTGGACAACCGTCGCCTGTGGTGGCCSCGCGGCAAGGTGCTGGGCGGSTCCAGTTCGATCAATGCGATGTGCTACATCCGCGGCGTGCCCCAGGACTACGACGACTGGGCGGCTGCGGGTGCCGCCGGCTGGGGCTGGGCGGGCGCATTGCCCTATTTCCGCCGCTCGGAACACAACACCCGCGGTGCGGACACGCTGCATGGCGGCGACGGCCCGCTGCACGTGTCCGATCTGCGCTACACCAATCCGCTGTCCGCGGCCTTCGTCGAGGCGGGGGTGCAGGCCGGCTTCGCGCGCAACGATGACTTCAACGGTGCGACGCAGGCGGGCTTCGGGCTCTACCAGGTGACGCAGAAGGACGGTGCACGCTGTTCGGCGGCGGTGGCCTACCTGGACCCGGCGCGCGACCGCCAGAACCTCGACATCGTCACTGGCGCACTGGTGCGGCGCATCCTGCTGGAGAAGGGACGCGCCGTCGGCGTCGCCTACGCCCGCGGCGGCCATGAGATCGTCGTGCGGTGCGGACGCGAGGTGCTGTTGAGCGGCGGCGCGATCAACTCGCCGCAGTTGCTGATGCTGTCCGGCATCGGCCCGGCGGATCACCTGCAGCAGACGGGCATCAGCGTGCGGCACGCGCTGCCCGGCGTCGGCCGCAACCTGCAGGACCACCTCGACATCTGCACCCTGCAGCACAGTACGCAGCGCATCACCTACGACCGTACCAGCGAGCTGAAGACGGCCTTCGACTACTTCCTGCGCGGGCATCGCGGCCCGGGCAGCAGCAACATTGCGGAGGCCGGCGCGTTCGTGCGCTCGCCGCTGGCTCCGGACGACCGCCCCGACATCCAGATGCATTTCGTGCCGGCCATGCTGGACGACCACGGTCGTCACCGGCTGCCCGGCGACGGCTATACGTTRCATGCCTGCTTCCTGCGCCCGCGAAGCCGGGGCCGCATCGCGCTGGCGAGCGCGGATCCGCGTGCCGACGCGCGCATCGAAGCCCACTACCTGAGCGACCAGGAAGGCTTCGACCTGAAGATGATGGTCGAGTGCGCCAAGCTGTCGCGCGAGCTGTTCGCCCAGCCCGCGTTCGACGCCTACCGCGGAGCACCGATCCATCCCCGCCGCACCGACCTGTCCGATGCGGAGCTGGTCGACTTCATCCGCGCCAAGGCGGAGACCGTCTACCACCCGGTCGGCACCTGCCGCATGGGCAAGGATGAGGACGCCGTCGTCGACCCGCAGYTGCGCGTGCGCGGCATCGAGSGGCTKCGSGTGATCGACGCCKCSGTGATGCCGTCGCTGATCGGCGGCAACACCAACGCACCCACCATCATGATCGCCGAGCGCGCGTCGGATCTGATCCGCGGCCTTCCCACCTTGTGTGGCGACGACCTGTCGGCACACACGGCGCCGAGCGCACTGGCCACCGTCGACTGAGTTCGCACCCGCCGTACACAGCCCCCGCGCGGCGATCAAGCCGTGTATCTGTTCAGCCGATGCCCGCGCGTCGCGCTGGCGCGCGCCTTGTTGGCGCGGCACTTGCATGTGGTCTAGTGGATCTTCCTGAACGCGATGCACGCCCTCGCATCGCAGGCATTCCACCTTGCTGAATTGGGACGTTCCGCACATCCGCAATCCGCAACAGGATGAACAACATGCACACGGAACCTCTCCTTGTTTGTGCAACCGAAAAAAGCGGCGTTATGATCCCAGGCAGCATCCGCTCACGCAGGCGCCACGCACGATGAACCCCAAGAAAAGCCGGCGATCGCGCCATGTCTTCCGTGTCGGCATGATCGGCTTGCTGCTGCCGCTGACGCTTTCGTCCACGGCGCAGACACCGTCGAGCTGGAAGGCCGCCGGCCAAGGCCCGCAGGCCGCCGCGGCGACGGGCAATGCGGCGGCCAGCACGGCGCCCTACATGTCGCCCACGCAGCCGCGTCCCTACCGCACCTCGCTGGCGGAGCAGAACGTCCAGCCGCTCGCGGCGGGCTTCGACGTGCGTGCGTTCGAAACCATGGCCGAGCACCTCACGGTCGGCCAGCGCGTGCCTGGCCTGGCGATGGCCATCGTGCACAACGGCCGCGTGCTCAGCGCGCGCGGCTATGGCGTCACCGACGTGGTGAACCCGCAACAGGTCGACTCGCACACCGTGTTCCGGCTGGCGTCGCTGTCGAAGGCCTTCGCGAGCACGCTGACGGGCCTGATGGTGCAGGACGGGTCGTTGCGCTGGGACAGCAAGGTCAACCAGTTCGTGCCGGGGTTCCAGCTGAGCGATGCCAATGCGACGGCGCACGTGACCGTCGCGGATGTCCTCAGCCACAGCGTCGGCCTGCAGGCGCACAACGCGTTCGATCGCGACATCGAGGCCAATGCCGAGTACTACGACGTGGCCCGCAAGCTGGCCTACGCACCGCTGAAGTGCGCGCCCGGCGAGTGCTACGCCTACCAGAACGTCGCCTTCAGCCTGATTGGCGACGTGGTGTTCGCTGCGTCCGGGACGTTCTACGACCAGGCGGTGGACCGCCGCATCTTCAAGCCGCTGGGCATGAACGATGCGAGCATGGGCCTCGCCGGTATCGAAGGCAGCACGCGCTGGGCGCGTCCGCACGTGCGCACCCGCAATGGCTGGGTGTCGCTCACGCCGAAGCCCACTTACTACCGCCTGCCGCCGGCGGCGGGGGTCAACGCCAGCGCCAGCGATCTTGCGCAGTGGCTGATCGCCCAGACAGGTCATCGTCCCGACGTGCTGCCCGCGCCCCTGCTGGCGACGCTGCATGCACCGGTGGTGACGACGCCCGGGGAAATGCGCGGCGGCTGGCGCCGGGAGCGCGTCAACTCCGCCAGTTATGCGCTGGGATGGCGCGTGTTCGATTACGCGGGCCAGCAGGTGGTTTTCCATGCCGGCGCCGTGCAGGGGTACCGGGGGCTGGTCGCCCTCGTGCCGGGGCAGGATCTCGGCGTGGCCCTGGTGTGGAACAGCGACAGCTCGCTGCCGTCCGGCCTGCTGCCGACCATCCTCGATCGTGCGATGGGCCTGCCGGGCCAGCCGTGGGTAGAAACGCCTGCCGACTACGATCTGCTGCTCGCCGAGTCGCCCGACGGAACGCCGGTCGACAACCGGAAGGACAGCGGGACCTCTTCGCAGCGCGCGACCGCATCGCCGCGCTGAGCACTCATCGGACGCTGCCGGTGCGATGGGGAACCATCGACCGGGCAGCCGTCGTCGTCAGCGTTGCGCGTCCTGTTCGAGCATCGCCTTGAGCCTGGACAGCCCTTTCTCGTAGTCCGCACCGATCATCCGGTCGAACAGCAGGCCCAGCCAACGCTTGAGCGGGTTGAACCCGTGCGCGCTGTCGAACGCCCAGGTCACGCGCGTTCCGTCGCCTTCCGGCGCGATCAGATAGGTCGCCTGCGCCTGGCTGCCATCGAAATCCAGCGCCACCACGATGCGACGCTTGGGCTCGCTGGCGATGATCTCCTGGCTGCCGCTGCCCACTGCCCGGTTGCCCACCCAACGCATGCGCGCGCCCGCGCCACGGTCCGGACCTTCGAAGATGTACCTGGCCTGCGGGTCATACTCCGCCCACGGCGACCAGTCGTTGAAGCGCCGGAACGAGTCGAGCGTGTCGAAGACGGGTCCGGGGCTGCGCTTGATGACGACGGTGCGCTCGACATGCGTGGTTGACGGCAGGAACAACCCCACCACCACGAACAGCAACCCCAACGCGGCGATGGCCGCGAGCACCCATTTGATGAACTTCACGCGCCACCCTGTCGGCATCCGGAAAGCGGAAGCCTAGCGGTTCGCGCATAAAAAAACTCTCCCCCCGCTGGGCACAGGGAGAGAGTCCATGGTGTTACGGATAACCGGGGTGGGCTTAGATCAGCGGAGCCGGGGTGGCCGGCAGCGCGWCCGGGRCCGCTTTCTTCTTGGACTTCTTGGCAGGCTTCTTGGCGGCCTTCTTCGCGGCCTTCTTGGCCGGCTTCTTGGCTACTTTCTTGGCAGCCTTCTTCGCGGTCTTCTTGGCGGCCTTCTTGGCAACCTTCTTGGCCGGCTTCTTGGCTACCTTCTTGGTGGCCTTCTTCGCGGTCTTCTTGGCGGCCTTCTTCGCCGGCTTCTTGGCTACCTTCTTCGCAGCCTTCTTGGCGACCTTCTTCACTGCCTTCTTGGCCTTGGCGACCTTCTTGGCGACCTTCTTGGCAGCCTTCTTCACTGCCTTCTTCACGGTCTTCTTGGCAGCAGACTTCTTGGTGGCCTTCTTGGCAGCCTTCTTGGCGGCCGGTTTCTTCTTCGCAGCTTTCTTCATTGCCATGTGATGGCTCCTCGTCAGTGAACTATGGATTTTTACGTCTGGTTACAGCACATCTGCCCGGAGGCAGGCCCAGCTGCAAGAAACGCCGCGGGAGTCGGACCCGCCGGCAGCCGTCGTCGCGACACGCGCGGCGATACGGATTCCCCAGGGCGCCCGGCGTGCGAAACCCGGCTCCCTACAAATACGAAAACACCCGCGTCGCCAGGCGACACGGGTGCGGTGGAAAGGGTGCGTTGCGTTTTTCCGGGGGAAGCGAGGCCTGYGTCCACCGCGATCTGGGTGCGGACGATGGGCTGTGTTGTCTCTCGCGCTGTCGTGTTGATTCGACTCACTCGCTTCCGCAGCCGGTGCTGCTTGGGGCGAAACCTAATCACGGTTTTTCAAGGTGTCAACACCTTCGCGCAACTTTTTTCCGACGCCCCTCCCGGCGACACGGCGGCAGCGAGCGCGCGGAACCACCGTCCCGTGGCGATGGCGGATGCCCTCGACGCGACCCACTGACATGCGCGTGAAAAAAAACATCGGTAAAACGCGCATTTTTTTCATGGCGCATGCGCGCACCACGCGTCGGCCACGCGGCGCGGCATGCCATGCGGTCGCACCGACGTGCACGCCGATGGCTTGAACGGCGGCTAAAAAAAACTTTCGTCTGGGGCGTCGGATTTCGCGTCGCACAAGCCCGATTGCGCCAAATTGCGCAAACTTTTTTCTTCGCCAGGCGACGCATCGCGACGTTCGAAACCATGCCGTCGATGGGAGAACGCTCGCGATCACCTGCCGCGCATGCCACTCCGCCGCACGAACGCGTGACGCCCGGCGCGTACCCGCCATTCCACTTTTCCCGCCGCCGAAGGTGGCGCGCGACGGCGACGACGCACCCCGCCGTCTGTCCCGCGCGCTGCGCCGCGTCGGAAACGAAACGGGGAGCCGGCAGCGGCGGATCATCGTCCGCCATCGCCGGCTCCCCGTCGGGGACCGCCTGCAGGATTGCCTCAGTGGTCTTCGTCTTCGATCAGCTCGGCGTAGTCGTCGGGCGAGAGCAGGTCGTTGAGCTGCTCCGGCTCCTCGGCTTCGAGGACGAAGATCCAGCCTTCGCCGTAGGCGTCTTCGTTGATGGTTTCGGGCTTGTCGGCCAGCGCGGCGTTGACCTCGACGACCTTGCCGGTGATCGGGCTGTAGACGTCGGACGCCGCCTTGACCGACTCGACCACCGCGCTCGCGTTGCCGGCTTCGATGCGGTCGCCCACGTTGGGCAGCTCGACGTAGACCAGGTCGCCCAGCAGGCCCTGCGCGTGATCGGAAATGCCGACGGTGACGCGACCGCCAGCTTCAACGCGGGCCCACTCGTGGGACTTCAGGAACTTCAGATCGCCAGGAATCTCACTCATGGGGTGCTCCGGATCGCTGCGTGGGTCGGGAAGGGAACGATAGTTTAGCGGAGGAATGCGGAAGTGAAGGCTGCCAGTCGCGGCTCACTCCAGGACGCCCGGCTGCGGCTGTCCGTCGCGCACGAAYGGGAACTTCACGACGCGCACCGGCACGTCCCTGCCACGGATGTCCACGCGTACGCCGCCCGCGGCGCCCAGCGGAATGTCGCCGGCCGGCACGCGCGCGAACGCGATCGCCTTGCCGAGCGTCGGCGAGAAGGTGCCCGACAGGATCTCGCCGTCGCCATGGGCGGTGAGCACTTTCTGCCCGTGGCGCAGCACCCCCTTCTCGTCCATGACCAGGCCGATCATCTGGCGCGCCGCGCCGGTCGCCTTCTGCGCCTCCAGCGTGGCGCGGCCGGTGAACGGACGGCCTTCGTCCAGTGCGACCGTCCAGGCGAGCGCCGCTTCGTAGGGCGAAACGGTGTCGTCCATGTCCTGGCCGTACAGGTTCATGCCGGCCTCCAGGCGCAACGTATCGCGCGCGCCCAGGCCCGCCGGCTTGACGCCGGCATCGAGCAGCGCGTTCCAGAACGCCACCGCCTGCGCCTGCGGCAGCACGATCTCGTAACCGTCCTCGCCCGTGTAACCRGTGCGCGCGACGAACAGCGGCACGCCCTGGGCACTGGTGGCGTCGGCGGCGGCGAAGCGGGTCAGCTTGCCGACCTTCGCGCGGTCTTCTTCCCGCAACAGCCCGTGCACGCGCTCGCGGGCGGTCGGACCCTGGACGGCCACCATGGCGAAGTCCGGGCGCTCGGCGACTTGGACGTCGAAGGGCGCCGCCTGCGCGGTGATCCACGCCAGGTCCTTCTCGCGGGTGGCCGCATTGACCACCAGGCGGAAGAAGTCCTCCGCCAGGAAGTAGATGATGAGGTCGTCGATGACGCCACCCTGCGCATTGAGCATCGCCGTGTACAGCGCCTTGCCTGGCTTCTGCAGCTTGTCGACCGAGTTGGCGACCAGTTGGCGCAGGAATTCCCTCGTACGCGGCCCGCGCAGGTCGACCACGGTCATGTGGCTGACGTCGAACATGCCGGCGTCGCGGCGCACCTGGTGATGCTCCTCGATCTGCGAGCCGTAGTGGATCGGCATGTCCCAGCCGCCGAAGTCGACCATCTTGGCGCCGAGCGCGCGATGGGTGTCGTTGAGGATGGTCTTCTGGGTCATGACGGATTCCGGGACGGACAAAGAGGGCCATTATCCCAGAACGCACCAGCACGGTGCGGCACGACGGAGCGCCGTCGTACGCCGCGTGCTAAAGGCCGTAGTAGGCCTCGTTGATGCAGTCCACGGAACGCGCCTCCAGCACCTCGAAGCGGCCATCGGGCAACCGCAGCCGGCCCGCCCACGCGACATCCTTCAGCCATTCCGTCGCGGTGTCGTGCTGCCGAACGATCGCCGCCACGCGCGCGTCGTCGCGCCCGTTCACGCGGCAGGTGCCGAACTGAAGGTAGTAGCCGGTCCGTCCGGTGGGATACGGCAGCGCATCGGTGATGCGCCACTGCGCACGGGCGCCGTCGCGGCCGGCGAACTGGCCTGCCACCACGAAGCGCGGCACGGGGTCGCCATCGATTGTGGCTGCGGGTGCGGCCAGCACGCCGACGGAGTAATCGCAGACGCGGGCCGGATCCGCGGACTCCGAGACGCAACTCCCCCCCAACTCGTCGAGCCCGTCCGGGTAAGGCGGCATGACCTTGCCGACGAGATCCGTCGCCGCCACCGCCAACGGCGCCAGCACCGACATCGACCACGCCAGCCGCGGAACGCCCACTTACGCCTCCTGCACCTTCAGGGTCATGCCATTCACTGCGATCACCCGCACCCGCGTGCCGACGGGCAGGTCGGCACCTTCCACCGTCCAGAACGCATCGTCGATCTTGACCCGRCCGCGGCCGCTTTCGATGGGCTGGTCGAGCGTGGAGACGGTTCCCACCAGCTGCTCGGCGCGGCGGTTGAGCAGCGGCTTGTCGCTCTGCCGCCCCTTGCCGCGGAACCACTTGCGGTAGACCGCCACGGAGATCACGGCGAGCACGGAAAACAGCACCACCTGCGCCAGCCAGCCCACGCCCGGCGCGGCCAGCACCACGATCGCCATCGCCACCGCCGCGAATCCGAACCACAACATGAAGGCGCCCGGCGCCATCGCTTCCGCCGCGAACAGCACCAGCGCCGCGATCGCCCAGAACGCGAACTTGATGCTCATGTCAGCCTCCCGGGACGCGCGGCGGGCGCGGCGGCGCAGCAGCCTGTTGCTTGCCCAGCGCCTCCCTGGCGAGTTCGGCGATGCCGCCGATCGATCCGATGATGCCGCTGGCCTCCATCGGCATCAGCACGAATTTCTGGTTCGGCGCGGTGGCCAGCTCCTTGAACGCTTCCACGTATTTCTGCGCGATGAAGTAGTTGATCGCCTGCACGTCGCCCTGCGCGATGGCGTTGGACACCAGTTCGGTGGCCTTGGCCTCGGCTTCCGCCAGGCGTTCGCGCGCCTCGGCTTCGCGATAGGCGGCCTCGCGCTTGCCTTCGGCTTCCAGGATCGCGCTCTGCTTGTCGCCCTCTGCACGCAGGATTTCCGACTGCCGCGCGCCTTCCGCTTCCAGGATCGAGGCGCGCTTGTCGCGCTCGGCCTTCATCTGCCGGGCCATTGCGTCGACCAGGTCGCGCGGCGGCTGGATGTCCTTGATCTCGATGCGGTTGACCTTCACGCCCCACGGGCTGGTGGCGTGATCCACCACGCCCAGCAGCTTCGCATTGATCGTCTCGCGCTGGCTGAGCGACTCGTCCAGGTCCATCGAACCGATCACCGTGCGGATGTTCGTCTGCACAAGGGCGATCATCGCCTGGTCCAGGCTGGACACTTCATAGGCCGCCTTGGCGGCGTCCAGCACCTGGAAGAACACCACGCCGTCCACCTTCACCACCGCGTTGTCCTTGGTGATGACGTCCTGCGAGGGCACTTCGAACACCTGCTCCATCATGTTGACCTTGCGGCCGATGCTCTGCATGTACGGAATGAGGAAGTGCAGGCCGGGCGACATGGTGTGGGTGTACTTGCCGAAGTGCTCCACGGTGAACTCGTACCCCTGGGGGACGACGCGGACGCCCTTGAAGAAGGTCACGACGATGAACAGCGCCACCGCCGCGACCACGAGTGTCGAAATACCGAAATCCATGCTGGCCCCCTCCCGTGATGTGGCCTCGATTATAGGCGCCGGAGGGAGGGGGCCGGCGGGAACTTCACCGCCCCTGCGACGGTATTGCCTTCCGCCGCATCCCTACCTCCGAACCCCGACGAATTTCCCCGCTTGAGCCGATCGCAGTTCGCCATCGACATCCCCGACGCCCTGGTCGCCCGCGCGCGCACCGGCTGCCGGGAGGCGTTCGAGCAGATCTACCGACGGTTCGAGCGGCCGGTGTTCACGCTGGCGCTGCGCATCTGCGGCGACCGCGAGGAGGCCGGCGACGTGCTGCAGGACACCATGCTGAAGCTGTTCCACCACCTACCGGACTATCGCGCCGACTGCCCCTTCTGGGGGTGGCTGCGGCAGATCGCGGTCAACGAAGCCCTGCTGCGCCTGCGCCGGCAGAAGCGACTGGTTGCCGAGATTTCGGTGGAGGAAGACG
>NZ_JBGFFG010000082.1:0-10193 GCF_056175765.1 Pseudoxanthomonas sp. LjRoot204_2
CAGTCGCTGCTGCCGATCGTCGAGGCGTTCACCGCCCCCGCCGGCATCGCCGTGGAAACCCGCGACATCTCGCTGGCGGGCCGCATCCTGTCGCAGTTCCCCGAGTACCTGGCCGACGCGCAGAAGATCAGCGACGACCTGGCCGAGCTGGGCCAGCTGGCGACGCAGCCCGAAGCCAACATCATCAAGTTGCCCAACATCAGCGCATCGGTGCCGCAGCTGAAGGCCGCCATCAAGGAGCTGCAGGCCCAGGGCTACCCGCTGCCGGACTACCCGGACGAGCCGAAGGACGAGAAGGAAAAGGACGCCAAGGCCCGCTACGACAAGGTCAAGGGCAGCGCGGTGAACCCGGTGCTGCGCGAAGGCAACTCGGACCGTCGCGCGCCGCTGTCGGTGAAGAACTATGCCCGCAAGCACCCGCACCGCATGGGCGCGTGGAGCGCGGATTCCAAATCGCACGTCGCCCACATGGCGGCCGGCGATTTCTTCGGTAGCGAACAGTCGGCCACGCTGGCCAACGACGGCGCGCTGAAGATCGAACTGGTCGCCGCCGACGGCACGGTCACCGTGCTGAAGGACAAGGTGAAGGTGAAGGCCGGCGAGATCGTCGACGCCGCCTCGATGAGCCGCAAGGCGCTGGCCGCGTTCGTCGCTGCCGAGATCGCCGACGCCAAGGCCCAGGGCGTGCTGTTCTCGCTGCACCTGAAGGCCACGATGATGAAGGTCTCCGACCCGATCATGTTCGGCGTGGTCGTCAACGAGTTCTACAAGGCCGCGCTGGCCAAGCACGCTGCGGTGCTCGATCAGATCGGCTTCGACGCCAACAACGGCATCGGCGACCTGTACGCGCGCCTCGGCGCACTGCCGGCCGACCAGCAGGACGCGATCAAGGCCGACCTGCAGGCCGTCTACGCCGATGGCGCCGCGCTGGCGATGGTGAAYTCCGACAAGGGCATCACSAACCTGCACGTGCCSAGCGACGTGATCGTCGACGCGTCGATGCCGGCGATGATCCGCGATTCCGGCAAGATGTGGAACGCCGAAGGCAAGCTGCAGGACACCAAGGCCGTCATCCCGGACCGCTGCTATGCGGGCATCTACCAGGCGGTGCTCGACGACTGCCGCAAGCATGGCGCCTTCGATCCCGCCACGATGGGCAGCGTGCCCAACGTCGGCCTGATGGCGCAGAAGGCCGAGGAATACGGCAGCCACGACAAGACCTTCCAGATTCCCGCCGACGGCAGCGTGCGCGTCACCGACGACGCCGGCCGGGTCGTGTTCGAGATGAAGGTCGAGGCCGGCGACATCTGGCGCATGTGCCAGACCAAGGACGCGCCGATCCAGGACTGGGTGAAGCTGGCCGTCGGCCGCGCGCGCCTGAGCAAGACGCCGGCGATCTTCTGGCTGGACAAGGACCGTGCGCACGATGCGCAGGTGATCGCCAAGGTCGAGCAGTACCTCAAGGACTACACCACCGACGCGCTCGATATCCGCATCCTGCCGCCGGTCGAGGCGATGAAGGTGTCGCTGGAACGCATCCGCAAGGGCGAGGACACCATCTCGGTGACCGGCAACGTGCTGCGCGACTACCTGACCGACCTGTTCCCGATCATGGAGCTGGGCACCAGCGCGAAGATGCTGTCGATCGTCCCGCTGATGGCCGGTGGCGGCCTGTTCGAGACCGGCGCTGGCGGCTCCGCGCCGAAGCACGTGCAGCAGTTCCTGGAAGAGGACTACCTGCGCTGGGATTCGCTGGGCGAATTCCTCGCGCTGGCCGCATCGCTGGAGCATCTGGGCCAGCGTTACCTCAACACGCCCGCCAAGGTGCTGGCCAACGCGCTGGACGTCGCCAACGGCCGCATCCTCGATGAGAACCGCTCGCCCGCGCGCAAGGTCGGTGAGCTCGACAACCGCGGCAGCCACTTCTACCTGGCCCTGTACTGGGCGCAGGCGCTGGCCGCGCAGGACGAGAATGCCGAACTGAAGGCGAAGTTCGCGCCGCTGGCGAAGGCCCTGGCCGACAACGAAGCCACGATTCTCGGCGAGTTGAACGGCGCGCAGGGCAAGGCGCTCGATATCGGGGGCTACTACCACCCCGACATCGCCAAGACCGCCGCCGCGATGCGTCCCAGCAAGACCTTCAACGACGCACTGGCGACGCTGTCGGCCTGAGGTCTATCGCTTTCTCCGCCGCATCCAACGCCCGGCCCTGTGCCGGGCGTTGTGTTTCATGCGGACACAGGCTCGCCAGCCGTCCGCGCGCGAAGCTTCGATTTACGTGAAGGGCTTCCACCCGGCCCGCCATAATTCGTGGGAGCGACGTCAGTCGCGATGGGCCATCGCGGCGGTTCATCGCGACTGACGTCGCTCCCACGCTGGCGGGCGCTCACCGGAACAGCGACAACGAGGTCATAGCACGCAGCCGGCGGGCGCTGAGCCGCTGGATCGCTTCGCGATGCCGGGCCTGGCCAGGCGCATCGTGGACATGGTGCCGGTGGGCGGGTTCGGGCGGCGGGCTGTCGGTGTGGGCGATGTGACCCTGCAGGAACAGCATTCCCTGGCTCATTCCACCCAGCTGCTGCCACCACTGCTTCCTGATTCCGGTTTGCATGGGACTGCTCCGTGGCGCCGGTGTCCGGCTTGAAGGACTCCCAAGGTAGGCGCATGATCGGCCCCGAAAAAGCGAAAGCTCCGCAAGCCAGCCTTGAGGTGGATTCAAGATGAGCCGACTGCCGCTGGATCAGGTGGACGCCTTCGTCACGGCCGCGCGCCTGCGCAACCTCACCCGCGCCGCCGAGGCCATGCACCTGACCGTCAGCGCGTTGAGCCATCGCATGCGGCTGCTGGAGCAGCGGCTCGGCCACAAGCTGCTGGCGCGCGGACCTCGCGGCGTGGAGATGACGCCGGAAGGCCAACGCCTCTTCGATGCCATCTCCGGGCCGCTGGACACCATCGAGCATGCGCTGCGGCGCGCCACGTTGCGCAACGACCACACGGTGACGCTGAGCCTGATCCCTTCGATGGCCACGGCCTGGCTGGTGCCGCGCCTGCCGGCGTTCCTGGCCCAGCATCCGGAGCTCGGCCTCAATCTGCAATCGAGCACGCACGTGGTGGATTTCGAGCGCGAGCCGGTGGACCTGGCGCTGCGGCTCGGCGGTGGACGCTGGCCGAACGTGCACGCGGAGTTCCTCTTCCACGAATGGATCACCCCGGTCGCCAGCCCCGCCTTGCTGAAACAGCACGGCCGGCCGGCACCGGACCAGATGGCGAAGTTGCCGTTGCTGGGCGATCCGGCCAATCGATGGAAAGACTGGTTCGAGCATTTCGGCGGGCAGCCGCCGGCGCGCTATGTCGCGCAGTTCGACGACACCGAGACACTGCACCAGGCGGCGGCGCAAGGCGTGGGCGTGGCACTGGCGCGCTGGACGCTGGCCGAGCCGCTGGTGAAGGCCGGACGGCTGGTGACGCTGACGAAGAAACGGCTGCAGGCCGACTTCGCCCACTACCTGGTGTATCCGGAACGCAGCCTGGCGCACCCCGGTTTCCGCAAGGTGCGCAGCTGGCTGCTGGAGCAGGCCGGCATCGCAGTGGAGCGATGACTCCAGCGCGTGCCGGCTAACATCGCGCGCATGGTCCCCGCCGATGCCATCGCTCGCCTGATCCACGATGCCTTCGCGGATTACCACGCGCGCTTCGCCGAGATCACCCGGCGCGCGAAGATCCGGTTCGAGACGCAGGACTGGACCGCGGCCCGCCACGATGCGGTCGAACGCATCGAACTGTACGACCAGTGCATCGCCGAGTGCGCACTGCGGTTGCAGGCGGTACTGCTGGGACAGGCCCATGACCGGACGCTGTGGATCGCCGCACGTACGGCGTTCGAGAAGTTGGTCACCGGGCAGATCGACCGCGAGCTCTACAAGACCTTCTACAACACGCTGAGCCGCCGCTTCCTGCGCATCCGCGGCGTGGACCCGGCGCTGGAGTTCGTCGCGCTCGATGTGGAACCCACCGACGCGATCACCCACCCCGTCGCCCGGCACAGTTACGCAGTCTCCGAGCATCGCCCCACCGACACCTTCGCGCGCGTGCTGGCGGACTACGGCTTCGACGTGCCGTATGCGCACCGCACCCGCTGCGCGGCGGCGATCGCGGTGCGGCTGCAGGACGACCTGGCGCACTGGGGGGCGCAGCCGGTGCGCGGCATCGAACTGCTGGACACGGTGTTCTACCGCGAGCGGCGCGCCTATCTGGTCGGCCGCGTGTTCGGCGAACACCGGTTCTCGCCCTGCGTGATCGCGCTGGTGAACGACGGCGGCCAGCTCAGGGCGGAAGCCGTGCTGACCCATCGCGCCGACGTGGCGCACCTGTTCGGCACCTCGCGTAGTTATTTCCACGCCGACCTGTCGACGGTCGGCGATGCGGTCGTGTTCCTGCGCTCGTTGTTGCCGGGCAAGCCGATCGACGAGATCTACACCGTGCTCGGCCGCGCCAAGCAGGGCAAGACCGAACGCTACCGCACGTTCTTCCACCATTTCGCCGCGCATCCGGACGAACGGCTGGTGCATGCCGAAGGCACGCCCGGCATGGTGATGGCGGTGTTCACCCTGCCCAGCTACCCGCTGGTGTTCAAGGTGATCCGCGACCGGTTCGCCTATCCGAAGGCGATGAGCCGGCAGGACGTGGAAGACAAGTACGACCTGGTCTTCCACCTGGATCGCGTCGGCCGGCTGCTGGACACGCAGGCATTCCGCTTCCTGCGCTTTCCGCGTGCTCGGTTCGCGCCGGCCTTGCTGCAGGAATTGCGCGAGAGCTGCGCACAGAGCATCAGCGAAGACGGCGACGACCTCGTCATCGCGCTGTGCTACGTGCAGCGCCGGTTGCGGCCGTTGAACCTCTACCTGCGCGAGCAGAAGCCCGAGGCCGCGCGCGCCGCCGCGCTCGACTACGGGCAGGCCATCAAGGACATGGCGCGGAACAACATCTTCCCCGGCGACATGCTGCTGAAGAACTTCGGCTTGTCCCGGCACGGACGCGTGGTCTTCTACGACTACGACGAATTGCGACTGGTCACCGACTGCCAATTCCGCGACTGGCCGCAGGCGGAGAGCTACGAAGAACAGATGGCCGATGCGCCGTGGTTCCATGTGGACGCCGGTGATGTGTTCCCGGAGCGGTTCCCGCAGTTCCTCGGCCTGCCCGAGCCGCAGGCGAAGGCACTGAAGGCCGCGTATGGCGCGCTGTTCCAGCCTGGCTGGTGGCGCGACCTTCAGTCGCACCTCGCCGCGGGCGACTATCCGGATACTCCGCCTTACCCGGACACGCTCAAGCTCGCGTGACCGCGCGCATGCCCCTGCAACAGGCGGCGCGTTACCCTAGCCGCCACGTGGAGACCGCCTTCCCGCCATGAGTACCTACCGCCTCGACTCGATCTTCCGCCCACGCGCCGTCGCCGTGGTCGGCAGCCAGTCGCGTCCTCGCTCGGTGGGCCGCGCGGTGGTGGAGAACCTGCTCAACGCCGGCTTCGCCGGTCCCATCGGCCTGGTCAACAAGCATCCGTCGCCGATGGACGGCGTGGCGACGGTGCGCCACCTGCGCGACCTGCCGTGGACGCCGGATTTGGTCGTGATCGCCACCCCGGCGGCGACGGTGCCGCAGCTGGCCGCCGAAGCCGCGGAGAAAGGCGCGGCTGCCGTGGTCGTGCTCACCGCGGCGATGGGCAGCGGCCCCGGTTCGCCGGCCGCGCAACTGGAAGCGCTGACGCGCGAGAAGGGCCTGCGCGTGCTGGGTCCGAACTGCCTCGGTGTGATCGCGCCGCATGCGCGCCTCAATGCCAGCCTGGCGAGTCGTTTCCCGAAGGCCGGCGACCTCGCGCTGATTTCGCAATCCGGTGCGATTTCCGGCGGCCTGGTGGAATGGAGCATGAGCCAACCGGTCGGCTTCTCCGCCGTCGTGTCGCTGGGCGATGCGCTGGATGTCGACTTCGCCGACCTGCTGGACTACTTCGCCACCGACCACCGCACGCGCGCGATCCTGTTGTACGTGGAAGCGATCCGCGACGCGCGCAAGTTCATGTCCGCCGCGCGTGCGGCCGCGCGCACCAAGCCCGTGGTCGTGGTGAAGTCCGGCCACGGCGGCCGCGCCCAGGTGACGCCTTCCGGCAGCACGCATACGCAGAATCTCGCGCGTCCCAACGCCGTGTACGGTGCAGCGTTCCGTCGTGCCGGCCTGCTGCGCGTGCGCTCGCTGCACGAACTGTTCGCCGCTGCGCGCACGCTGGGCCAGGTACGCCCGTTCCACGGCCGCCGACTGGCGATCCTGACCAACGGCGGCGGGGTCGGCGCGCTGTCGGTGGACCACCTGTACGAACAGGGCGGCACGCTGGCGACACTGTCGGATGCCACCCGCGATGCACTGGACCGTCTCTTGCCGGTGGGCTGGTCGCGTACCAATCCGGTCGACCTGCTGACCGACATCGACGCGGACCGCTATGCCGCGACCATCGAAGCGCTGCTCGCCGATCCCGACAACGACGCGTTGTTGGCGGTCAACGTGCCGACCGTGCTGTCGTCGTCATCGGAAGCGGCGCATGCCGTCACGCGCGTGCTGTCGCAACGTCCTCCGCACGGCCTGCGCAAGCCGGTGTTCACCGTCTGGCTGGGTAACGATCCCCAGGCCGAAGCCGTCCTCGACGCCGCCCAGATACCGCGCTATCCGAACGAGTCCGATGCGGTCGCCGGCTTCATGCACCTGGTGCGCCACCGCGAGGTGCAGGCCGCGTTGATGGAGACGCCGCCCAGCCTGCCGGAAGACTTCAGTCCCGACGTGGCGATGGCGCGCGCGCTGGTGGACAGCGCGCTGGACGCCGGCCAGACCTGGCTGGATCCGCTGGCCACCACGCAACTGCTCGCCGCCTACGGCATTCCGATGGCGCCGCTGTGGCGCGCGACCGACGCCGAGGATGCCGCGCGCATCGCTGCCCCGCTGCTCGCCGAGGGCAGGACGGTGGCGGTGAAGATCCTCTCGCCCGACATCCCGCACAAGTCGGACGTGGATGGCGTGCGCCTCAACCTGCCGAACGCACACGCCGTGCGCGAAGCTGCCGCCGGCATCCTGCTGCGTGCGCGCGAGCGCCGGCCCGAGGCACGTATCGAAGGCGTGCTGGTGCAACCGACGGTGCTGCGCCCGAAGGCGCGCGAACTGATCGCCGGCATCGCCGACGATCCCGTGTTCGGCCCGGTGATCGCGTTCGGCCGTGGCGGCACGGCCGTGGAAGTCATCAACGACCAGGCCGTCGCCCTGCCGCCGCTGGACCTGCGCCTGGCGCACGAACTGATCGCACGCACCCGTGTGTCGCGCGTATTGAAGGCGTACCGCGACGTGCCGGCGGCCGACGAGCGCGCCGTCGCGCTGGTGCTGGTGAAGCTGGCGCAGCTCGCGGCCGATATCCCGGAGATCCAGCAGCTCGACATCAACCCGCTGCTGGCCGACCGCGACGGCGTGGTCGCGGTGGACGCACGCATCGCCGTGGCGCGCGGCCGCGCCTTGCACAAGGGCCGCGGCCATCCGCGCTTCGCGATCTTCCCGTATCCGACGGAATGGGAACGGACCATCGAACTCGCCGACGGCCAGCCCGCGCTGGTCCGCCCCGTTCGGCCGGAAGACGACGCGATGTTCCGCGAGTTCTTCACCCACATCACCGACGAAGACCTGCGCCTGCGCTTCTTCCAGTCGGTGCGTCATTTCAGCCACGAATTCATCGCGCGCCTGACCCAGCTCGACTATGCGCGCTCGATCGCGCTGGTCGCGGTACATCCGAGCACCCACGAGATGCTGGGCGCGGTCCGCCTGCATGCCGACGCGAACTACGGGAAAGGCGAGTACGGCATCCTGGTGCGCTCGGACCTCAAGGGCCACGGCATCGGCTGGAAGCTGATGCAGATCATGATCGAGTACGCGCAATGGCAGGGCCTAAAGCTGATCGAAGGCCAGGTTCTGCGCGAGAACCGCACCATGCTCGCGATGTGCGAAAGCCTGGGCTTCACCGTGAAAATGGACCCGGACGACCCCACACTGATGAACGTCAGCCTGCCGGTGCCGCCCTCTTCCTGACGGAAGCAGGCGCCCTACAGCTTCACCACCACCTTGCCGAAGTTCTCCCCGCGCAGCAGGCCGATCAGCGCGCGCGGTGCGTTCTCCAGGCCCTCCACGATGTCCTCGCGGTAGCGGATCTTTCCTTCGGCGAGCCAGCCGCCCATCTCGCGCAGGAACTGCGGATACAGCGCGATGAAGTCGTACTGGATGAAGCCGCGCACGGTCAGGTGCCGGGAGAGGATCTGGCCCATCAGCCACGGCATGCGGTCGGGCCCGGCCGGCAAGGCCTTGTCGTTGTAGTGCGCCACCAACCCGCAGACCGGGATGCGGGCGAAATCGTTGAGCAGCGGCACCACGGCATCGAACACCGCTCCGCCGACGTTCTCGAAATAGACGTCGATGCCGTCAGGGCACGCGGCGCGCAGCTGGTCGGCGAAATCCGGGGCGCGATGGTCGAGCGCGACGTCGAAGCCGAGTTCGTCGTGCAGGTAGGCACGCTTGCGCTCGCCACCGGCGATGCCGACGGTACGCGCCCCCTGCAGTTTCGCGATCTGGCCGACGGTCGCGCCGACCGGTCCGCTGGCGGCGGCCACCACGACCGTTTCGCCGGCCTGCGGTTTGCCGATTTCATGCAGGCCGACATAGGCGGTGAAGCCCGGCATGCCATAGACGCCCAGCGCGGTGGTCAAAGGCGCCACGCGTGCGTCCAGCGTGCGCTTCAACCCCTTGCCATCGGCCACCGCATGCGTCTGCCAGCCGCCGTGCGCAAGCACGACATCGCCCACCTTCAGATCGGGGTGGCGGGAGGCGACCACCTCGGACACCGTCCCGCCCTCCATGACCTCGCCGATCTCGACCGGCTTGGCGTACGAGCGTCCGGCATTCATGCGTCCGCGCATGTACGGGTCCAGCGACAGGTAGCGGTTGCGCAGCAACACCTGGCCATCGGCGGGAGCAGGCAGCGGCACCTGTTCCATCCGGAAATCGTCGGCCGTCGGCTCGCCCTGCGGGCGGGCGGCCAGCACGATGCGGGTGTTGCGGGTGGGATCCTGGCGGGTCATGGCGGCGTGTCCGGCGGTGCGATGCGTCGCAGTCTAGCGAGGCCGCGTGCGGATGCGATGAAGCGTGGCCGCGGCGCGACGGCCGCCATGCGGGCTGAACATGCTGCGTGCTAGGCTCCGCGCACCTTTCTGGAGGCCTTCCCGATGACGATACGCATGGTTCCGCTGTCCCTGGCGCTGGTGGCCGCACTGGCCGCATCGCAACCCGCATTCGCCGCTTCGCCGGCCAAGGCCGCGGACGCCGCGCACACGCTGTCGGCATCCGATGCCGCCGCGCTCGACACCGTGCTGAAGGGCGAGTGGCGCGATGCCAAGAACACTGTGCGCGACGTCCATCGCCATCCGAAGGAAACCCTCGCCTTCTTCGGCGTCAAGCCATCGCAGACCGTGGTGGAAATCACCCCCGGCGGCGGCTGGTATTCGGAGGTGCTGGCCCCGTACCTGAAGGCGGAGGGGCGTTATGTCGCTGCGGTCGTCGATCCGGCGGCAGCGGCCGAGAAGAGCCGCAGCTACTACCAGCGCAGCGTCGATGGCCTGCAGAAGAAGTTCGTCGATGCTCCCGCGCAGTTCGACAAGGCGGTGACGGTGAAGTAYGACCCCGCCGCTCCGGTCTTCGGCGCGGCCAATTCCGCCGACGTGGTGCTGACGTTCCGCAACGTGCACAACTGGCGCAGCGCGAACCAGGCCGAAGGGATGTTCAGGGGCTTCTTCGCCGTGCTCAAGCCCGGCGGCGTGCTGGGCGTGGTGGAGCATCGCGCGAACCAGGACGTGGCGGCAGACGACGACACCGGCTATGTCAGCGAGGCGCAGGTGATCGCGCTGGCGAAGGCCGCCGGCTTCCAGCTGCAGGCGAAGAGCGAGATCAACGCCAATCCGAAGGACACCAAGGACCACCCGAACGGCGTGTGGACGCTGCCGCCGTCCAACAACCACCCGGAAGCGGACCGCGCGAAGTACCAGGCCATCGGGGAAAGCGACCGCATGACGCTGCGGTTCGTGAAGCCCTGACAGGGGTGCGGGCGTCGCGATGAGCGTTCC
>NZ_JBGFFG010000083.1:0-10179 GCF_056175765.1 Pseudoxanthomonas sp. LjRoot204_2
GATCACCTGGATGCTGATCGGCTACGGTTTCGTCGCCGCCGTGCTGCCCGTGTGGCTGCTGCTGGCGCCGCGCGACTACCTGTCGACCTTCCTCAAGATCGGCGTGATCGTCGCGCTGGCCATCGGCATCGTCATCGCCAGCCCGGAAGTAACCTCGCTGAAGATGCCGGCGTTCACGCAGTTCGCCAGCACCGGCGATGGCCCGGTGTGGAAGGGCGGCCTGTTCCCGTTCCTGTTCATCACCATCGCCTGCGGTGCGGTGTCTGGCTTCCATGCGCTGATTTCCTCGGGCACTACGCCCAAGCTGCTGGCCAACGAAACGCATGCGCGTTACATCGGCTACGGCGGCATGCTGATGGAATCCTTCGTCGCCATCATGGCGCTGGTCGCGGCTTCGATCATCGAGCCGGGGGTGTACTTCGCCATGAACAGCCCGGCTGCGGCCATCGGCACGACCGCGGTGGACGTGGCCGCGAAGGTCAGCAGCTGGGGCTTCGTGGTGACGCCGGAAATGCTGACGCAGACCGCGCAGAACATCGGCGAAGGCACGATCATCTCGCGCGCCGGTGGCGCACCGACGCTCGCGGTGGGCATCGCGGTGATCCTGCACGACGCGCTGCCGGGCGGCGACGCGATGATGGCGTTCTGGTACCACTTCGCCATCCTGTTCGAAGCGCTCTTCATCCTGACCGCGGTGGATGCGGGCACGCGTGCCGGCCGCTTCATGCTGCAGGACCTGCTGGGCAACTTCATTCCGCCGCTGCGCAAGACGGACTCCTGGGGCGCGAACGTCATCGGCACCGCCGGCTGCGTCGCGCTGTGGGGTTACTTCCTGTACCAGGGCGTGGTCGATCCGCTGGGCGGCATCAACACGCTGTKGCCGCTGTTCGGCATCKCCAACCAGATGCTCGCCGGTATCGCGCTGATGCTGTGCACGGTGGTGCTGTTCAAGATGAAGCGCGACCGCTACGCGTGGGTCACCGTCGTCCCCGCGATCTGGCTGCTGATCTGCACGACCTACGCGGGCCTGATCAAGATCTTCGACAGCAACCCCGCGGTCGGCTTCGTCGCCCAGGCGAAGAAGTACCAGGCCTCCATCGCCGACGGCCAGCTGCTCGGCGCGGCCAAGAGCATGGGTCAGATGCACCAGGTGGTGATCAACAGCTACGTGAACACCGGCCTGACCGTGCTGTTCCTGTTCGTGGTGTTCAGCGTGTTGCTGTATGCGGTCAAGGCGATCCTGAAGGCGCGCGCCAGCAGCGTGCGTACCGATCGCGAGTCGCCGTACGTCGCGCTGACCGACGAACAGCAGAAGGCCTGGCTGTAAGCCATGGGCACGGAACTCGTTCCGCTCTCGCACTTCGCCACGCACAAGCGTGTGTGGCGGAGGCTGGTGCAGACCGCGCGGCTATGCTGCGGCGTGCCGGACTACGACAACTACGTCCGGCACGTGCTGGAGAAGCACCCGGACCGCGAGCCGATGGATTACAAGACGTTCTTCCGCGAACGGCAGGAAGCGCGATTCGGCGGCAGGAGCGGGTTCCGCTGCTGCTGATCGATTCCGGCAGGCAAACAAGAAAGGGCGAAGCCAGTGGCTTCGCCCTTTTTCCATTGCTCCCTTGTAGGAGCGACGTAAGTCGCGACGTTGATGCTTCCGGTCGCGACTTACGTCGCTCCTACAGAAAAGCGTGCGTCAACCCTGCCCCGCCATTGCGCGCAAGCCAACGCCGACCGCGTACGCCGCCACCGTTCCAGTCGCATAGCCCAGCGCACCCAGCAACGCACCGACCGGCGCGAGCGAGGGATGGAACACCGACGCCACCACCGGGGCCGATGCCGGCCCGCCGATATTGCTCTGCGAGCCCATCGCGAAATAGAAGAACGGCACGCGCAGCAGCTTGGCGAGGAGCACGAGCAGCGCGATGTGCACCAGGATCCAGATCAGTCCCAACGCCAGCAGCCAAGGCTTGTCGGCAAGCGAGCCGATGTCCATCTGCATGCCGATGCAGGCGATCAGGATGTACAGGAACAAGGCGCCGATCTTTGACGCGCCCGCGCCATCCAACGTACGCGCACGCGTCAGGCTCAGGCCAAGACCGATCAGCGTGGAGAGCACGACGACCCACACGAAAGGCTCGTGCAGACTGACCTGCTTCGCCCACGAGACGTTCTCAGCGAACCAGGACGATGCCGGCCCCGCAATGGCGTGAGACAGGCCGACCGCCCCGAAGGCGATGCCGAGGATGACCATGAGGTCGGACAATGACGCGACACGTTCGTGCTGCTTCTGATAGCTGGCGAGCCGTTGCTTCAGGTCTTCGATGGCGCGCGTATCCGCACCCGTGCGTGCATCGATCGCCTGCGCGCGGTTGGCGAGGAAAATCAACACGGCCATCCAGACGTAACCAACAGAAACATCGACGACGACGAACTGTCCGAAGGTCGTTTCATTGACATCGAAGATCTCCTTCATCGCCAGCATGTTGGCGCCGCCACCGATCCAACTGCCTGCCAACGCCGCCATGCCGCCCCAGGTGTCGCCGACGACGGTTTCCGGGTGAATCAATCCCATCAGCCAGAATGCCGCCCAGGCGCCAATCATGATGCTGATCGACGCACCCGCATACATCACCAGCAACTTCGGCCCCAGTTTCAGCACGCCCTTCAGGTCGATGGTCAGCGTCAGCAACACCAATGCCGCAGGCAGCAGTACGCGGCTCGCGACCGGGTTGTAGAGCTTGCTGGCGGCGCCGTCGATCAGGCCGACGCTGTTGAAAATGCCGGGAATGAAGTAGCACAGCAGGAGCGCGGGCACGTACGTGTAGAACTTCTTGAAGAAGCCCGTCTCGCGCGAGGACGTCCAGAACACCACGCCCAGCGTGGCGGCGATCAGGCCGAACAGGACGATATCGTTCTGGATGAGCGCAGTGGAAGTCTCGGTGGCTTCGATCGCCATCGGCGGGTTCTCCTTGAGTCAAAGAAAAAGGGCCGGCATGACCGGCCCTTTCGAGAAAGCGTCAGCGGCCGATGTGCTGCTTCAGCCACGCATTGACGGTGTCGTGCCACAGGATGCTGTTCTGCGGCTTGAGCACCCAGTGGTTCTCGTCGGGGAAGTACAGCAGCTTGGATTCGATGCCCTTGCGCTGCAGCGCGGTGAACGTGGACAGGCCCTGGTCCACCGGTACGCGGTAGTCCTTCTCACCCTGCACCACCAGCATCGGCACGCGCCACTTGGCGATGTGGTTGACCGGATTGAACTTCTCGATGTTCTTCGGCACGTCGTACGGGGTGCCGCCGTTCTCCCATTCGGTGAACCACAGCTCCTCGGTGACGTATGCCATCGAGCGGATGTCGAACACGCCGTCGTGGTTGACCAGGCACTTCCACGGCTCGTTCCAGTTGCCGGCGATCCAGTTGATCATGTAACCGCCGTAGCTGGCGCCCAGCGCGCAGGCGTTCTTGCCGTCGAGGAAGGCGTACTGCTTCTGCGCCGCCGCCCACCCCTTCTGCAGGTCTTCCAGCGGGCGGTCGCCCCAGTGCTGGCTGATCGCATCGGTGAAGGCCTGGCCGTAACCGGTCGAGCCGTGGAAATCGATCATCACCACCGCGTAGCCCTGGCCTGCGTAGGTCTGCGGGTTCCAGCGATAGCTCCAACCATTGCCGAAGCTGCCCTGCGGGCCACCGTGGATCAGGAACGCCACCGGGTACTTCTTCCCTTCCACGTAGTCGTGCGGCTTGACGACGTAGCCGTGCACGGTCTCGTTGTTCCAACCCTTGAAGTTGAACTGTTCGAAGTCGCCGAACGAGACATCCTTCAGGACCTCATCGGCGCTGGGCGTGATGGCGCGAAGGGTGGCGCCGACATCATCGCTGGTGGCGTAGATCACGTCGCCGGACTTCAAGGTGTTGCGCGACAACACCAGCGTCTTGCCGACCATGTCGAACGCCGAAACGCTGCCGTCGCCGACGATCTTGCGGGCCTGGCCGCTCTGGATCTCCACCGAGAAGAGCGGATGCTCGCCCATATCCTGCGMGGTGGTGTAGATCCTTTCACCGTCATCCGACAGAACGATGCTGTCGGCGCTGCGATCCCAGTTCGGTGCGATTTCGTGGACTTTTCCATTGTCCAGGTCCATCGCCATCAAGCCGAAGCGGTCGGCTTCGAAACCCGGGCGCTTCATCGCGCGGTAGAAGAGCGTCTTGCCGTCCGCACTGAACACCGGACCGGTATCCCACGCGGGATTGGCGGCGGTCAGGTTGACCGGCGCGCTGCTGCCATCCGTCGCGATCTTGTAGAGGTCGAAGTTGGTGGACCATGCTTCCGACTTGCCTGCGACACGGATGGCGGCCACGACCGAGCCGCCATTCGGCGACCAGGTGTATTCATCCGCGCCCCCGAAAGGCTTGGAAGGCGCGTCACCGTCCAGACCGTCGGTCAGCGAGGTGGCACTGGCGACCGGCTTGGCCTTGCCTGCAGGAAGCGCGGCCACGAACAAGCGGCTGCGGCGGCCGTCGGCCCAGGTATCCCAATGGCGTACGAACAGGCCGTCGTAGACCACGCCAGAGGTCTTGCGTGCGGCGGTGTCGTCGAGCTTCTTCTGCGTGCAGGCGAAGTCCGCCTTGCAGTCGGCGAAGGTGTCGGCGCTGAACAGCAGGCGCGTGCCATCCGGCGACAGCTTGTAGCTGGCGACGTCCAGCGCGAACGCCGTCAGCTGGCGCGGCGTGCCGCCGGCGACCGGAATCGAATACAGCTGCTGCACACCGGACTTGCCGCTGAGGAAGTAGATCGTCTTGCCATCTGGCGAGAACGACGGCGAGTTGACGCTCCAGCCCTCCGGCGTCAACCGCTTGGGCGGTGCCATATCGCGGGTCAGCAGGTTGCGGATCCACAGACTGCTGCTGGCCTTGACCACCTCGGCATCGACGATGCGCTTGGCGAACACGACAGTACCACCGTCCGGCGAAAGGACCGGCGACGAGACGCGGTCCAGCTTCTGCAGGTCGCGCACGTCCAGGCCGCGGGCGGCGGCGAGCGACGGCAGCGCTGCCAGCAGGCAAAGGGGCAACAGGGCGGATTTCAGCTTCATCCGGGGCTCCGGCAACAGGGAAACCCCGATGGTAGGCGCTAAGCGCGCCGGGGCGCAAAGGCGTGAGGTCACGCCCTTGCGCCGTGTGTTGGCTTAACGGGGGCCGGGTTCGGCGTCGCCCAGTGCCTTCGACTTGGCGCCAGTACGGTAGATCAACCAGCCCACTGCCAGCAGGACCGCCAGACCCACGATCTGTCCGAAATGGAATTGCTCCGGCAGCGCAAGCACATCCGCTCGGCCGCTGACCACGATGGGGATCGCGATGAAGATGCCCATCAGGGCCTCGCCGGTAATAAGGCCGGCCGAGAACAGGACACCGGGACGATGGACGCGATCGCGGACTTCCTCCTCCGCCCCAACCACGCCATGGCGGCGCTCGACCAGCCAGGCCAGCAGACCGCCCAGGAAGATCGGCACCATCAATTCCAACGGCAGGTAGATACCGATCGCGGCGGCCAGAACGGGGACGCGGAAGCTGGAGTTTCGAGCTTTCAGCCAGCCGTYGAACGCAATGATGAGGGCACCGATCACCGCGCCCGCCCCTATCATTTCCCACGGCAGATGCCCACCGAACATCCCTTTCGCGACCGAAGCCATCAGTGTGGCCTGCGGCGCCTGCAGCGAGCCCGGGCGTGTCGGATCGCCGATACCGTACGCCTGGTCCAGCAGGTTGAGCACCGGTGCCATGATGAGCGCGCAGGAGAATGCGCCGATGCCCAGCATCAACTGCTGCTTCCAAGGAGTCGCTCCGACCAGATAGCCGGCCTTCAGATCCTGCAAGTTGTCGCCGCCTACCGCCGCTGCACAACAGACAACGGCGCCGATCATGATGGCCGCCACGGCACCGATCTTGGAGTCGCTGCCAAGAAGGAACATCAGCACGACGGATGCGAACAGGATCGTCGCGATGGTGATGCCAGATACCGGGTTGTTCGAAGACCCGACCAGACCCGCCAGATATGCTGACACGGAGACGAACAGGAAGCCTGCGACGATCATGATCACCGTCATCGGCACGCTGACCAAGAAGTTGCCGACGATCGCCTGGTAGAGCGCCAGCAGCGGCAGTACGAATAGCACCAGTGCGATCAGCATCCACTTCATTGGCAGGTCGCGCTCCGTCTCGGCCACGTCGGCGCCGCCGGAGCCCGCGCGGGCGGCCGCGATGCCGCTCTTGACGCCGGAAAGAAGCGACTTGCGCAGCGAGAACAGCGTCCAGATACCGCCGATCAGCATGGCGCCGACACCAAGGTAACGAATCTTCTCGGCACGGATTATCGCAGCGGCTTCTGCGGCCGTCTTGCCAGCGACCTGCATCGCCAGAGCAGGATCCGAATTCAGCAGAAACGCATGGTAGAACGGGATGGCCACGTTGTAGGCCAGGATGCTGCCCGACAGCACGACAATGCCGATGTTCAAGCCGACGATGTAACCGACGCCCAGAAGTGCAGGAGACAAGCCGGTGCCCATGTAGCCAAGGTACTTGCCGAAAAAGCCTGCACCCGCCGCATTGTCGGGAATCATCCGGAAGCCACTTTCGGCGGCCAGCTTGACCAATCCGCCGATGCCTGCCGACAGGCCGAGGATTTTCAGACCGGGGCCAGGGTTCTCACCGGCCTTCAACACTTCGGCCGCGGCCTTGCCTTCGGGGAACGGTAGCGGCTCCTCGACAATCATCGAGCGGCGCAGCGGTACCGAGAACAGCACGCCCAGCAGGCCGCCCAGGCCGGCGATCGCCAGCACCCAGGAATACTGGAAGTCCTGCCAGTAGCCGAGGATGATCAGCGCGGGAATCGTGAAGATCACACCGGCCGCGATCGACGAACCGGCGGAGGCGCCGGTCTGCACGATGTTGTTCTCAAGGATCGTGCCGCCGCCCAGCAGGCGCAGCACGCCCATCGACACGACCGCCGCCGGGATGGCCGTGGCAATAGTCAGGCCTGCGAACAGGCCCAGGTAGGCGTTGGCGGCCGACAGCACGACGGCCAGCACGATGGCCAGCACGACGGCGCGGAAGGTAAGTTGCGGGGTCCCCGAGCTCATTGCATGTTCCCGAATTGCGGAAAGCCGACACGCTAGCGTCCGCTGCCCGGCAAGTCCAGCCGGAACGCTCGCCGTCGCTATACTCGCCGCGGAATCCACGCCGGAGCGGCCCTTGACCCCCCTCGCCCCCGCGGCCACTGGCCGCGACGACTTCCTGGGCCACCCCAAGGGGGTCTACGTCTGCTTCTTCACCGAGATGTGGGAGCGCTTCTCCTTCTACGGGATGAAGGCGCTGCTGCTGCTGTACCTGACCAAGTACCACCTGTTCGCCGACGGCGCGGGCTACGACCTGATCGGCGCCTACGGCGGACTGGTCTACTGCGTGCCGGTGATCGGCGGCGTGCTGGCCGACCGCTGGCTGGGCATGCGCAAGGCGGTGGTCTTCGGTGGGTTGCTGCTGGTGGCCGGCCATGCCGGCATGGCGCTCGAAGGCGCGGCGGCGACCATGGACGCTGGCGTGGTCACGCGCGATGAAGGCGCGTTGCGCACGATGTACCTGTCGCTCGCGTTGATCGTCATGGGCGTGGGCTTCCTGAAACCCAACATCACCGGCATCGTCGGCCGGTTGTATCCGGTGGGCGACCCGCGCCGTGATGGCGGCTTCAGCCTGTTCTATGCGGGTATCAACCTCGGCGCGCTGCTCGCTTCGCTGGTGTGCGGCTATCTTGGCGAGACACTGGGCTGGAAGTACGGTTTCGGCGCCGCTGGCATCGGCATGCTGCTGGGCCTGGCGATGTTCCTCTGGGGCCAGCGCTACCTGCAGGGCCACGCCGAACCACCCTCGCGCGCGGCACTGCGCGTAGCGGTATTGGGAGTTCCACGGGAATGGCTGATCTACGCGGGCGCAGCACTGGGCGTGCTGCCCGTGGCGTGGCTGATGTGGGCGGCGGCCAACGGCGCGTTCGCGCTGGGCGGCGAATTCTCGCTAGCGCTAGCGCTGATGCTGCTGGTGCTGGCCACGGTGCTGGCGTGGTTCCTCTGGTTCATCACCACGCAATGCACGCCGGTGCAGCGTCGCCAGATGCTGGCGCTGATGGCGCTGATCTTCATGTGCCTGGTGTTCTTCACCCTGTACGAGCAGACGTATGGCTCGTGGGTGATGTTCACCGACCGGATGCTGACGAAAGACCTGTTCCCGTCATTGGTACAGCCGGCATCGGTGGTGGTCTGGTCGGATAGCTTTACCGCGAACATCGCGCTCYTCCTCGGCAGCGCGCCGTGGTCCACCTGGGCGCTGGTGGCGATGCCGCTGTCGTTCGTGATCGCGTCGCGCTGGTCGGAGCGGAGCACGCGCACGGGGCCGCCGCGCGCCTTGTTCCTCGGCACGGCCGCGCTGATGGTGGTGCTGGTGCTGCGCGACTCGTTGGTGCTGCCGCAGACGGCCGGCTCACTGACCTACCTGGGTGCGATGTTCCTGGTGGTGCTGGCGCCCGTATTCGCGTGGCTGTGGGCCACGCTGGGGCGACGCGGCCTCGATCCGTCCAAACCGGTGAAAGGCGCGCTGGGCCTGTTGTTCGGCGGCCTGTCCTTCATCCCGCTGGCACTCGCGGCGCAACAGGTGGGTGACACTGGCGTAGTCGCGAGCGTGTGGTGGCTGGTGCTGGCCTACCTGTTGCTCGAGATCGGCGAGATGTGCCTCGCCCCGGTGAGCCTGGCCGCYGTCACCGAACTGTCGGTGCCGCGCGTGGTGAGCTCGATGATGGGTATGTGGCTGCTCGCCACTGCATTCTCGGAAACGCTTGCCGCACAGTTCGGCAAACTTGCCGCGATGGATATTCCGGACGATGGCGCACTCGATATCGCGCACGCGGCCACGGGCTTCGCCGACCTGTTCTGGCTGATGATGTGGATCGGCCTGGGATGCGCCGTCATCGCGCTGCTGGCCTCGCCGTGGTTGCGGCGGGCGATGCGCACGACGGACTGACCGGCCTTGCGATGGTAGGGCGACGGGTGGCTGCGCTTACATGACGTCTTACCTTGCCGTTGCGCCACCAAGTGGCAACTGATAAACGTCGCCACTTCAATGGATCACCTTCACGCTAGTAGAGCCTATTGAAATTACTGCGAGTTCCTCCATAAGCGAATCGCACGATGTCTACCACCAGCCAGATGGTCGCGCTTCTGCACCGGCGCCCACGCTAGCCGCGCGCGAGCCCCATCATAGACGCCCATCTTTTCTGAACTTGTACAGGACATCATCACCGAGAGGCCGGATCGTCACACTGATATCGCGATCAGTGTCGGGAAGCGTATTCCCCAGAAAGCCGCCGCAGCCTCCGACCTATTCGACTGGAGATGGTGCGGGGCGCCTCGTTTTACGCCCGATTGCCCAGCAGGCTACCCTTATTCGAACCAACAGCATTCATCCAGGACAGCCGCGCTAGGGATTAACCAAACAGGAAATACCGCGCGACTCTTTCAGCCAAGATCACACTGGTCGCACCTGTTTTCCTCCAATACAGCCCGGCACGGCCCTCCCGCTGTACCGTGCGGCGAGGAACTCGCCCTCAGATGACAGCTTTATGTCTGTGAAAGTTAACTCAGCGGCGGCCCCCCAAGTACCATGCAGCTCACGATCGCTGCGTCGCACGATCGCATATACCCATTTCACCCTAGGCGTTCCAGTGGCGTTATCGTTCCGTGGAAGCCACGTGCCTTCAAAGTCACACGACTATGTTGCAGGCAATAGCATCGCTTTCATCGCCCATCTAACACCTGCCGCAACCCAGTACGCCAATCAGGCAGTCGATGTCCGAGCATCCGCTCGAGCTTGCCGACATCCAGATGGGAGTAGGCCGGACGACGCGCGCGAGTCGGATATTCGGAAGTGGTAACGGGGAGCAGGCGGGGCGCGCGGGAAATTAGTCCGCGCGCCATAGCTTCCTCAAAAATCGCTTCGGCAAAGCCATGCCAACTCGTTTCTCCACGTGCCGTGAGGTGGAATGTGCCCGTTCCCGCAGCAGGGTTGTCGAGCACCTCGACCGTAACGCCAGCAATGAGGTACGCCGGGGTGGGCGTCCCGATTTGGTCGGCGACAACCTTCACTTCG
>NZ_JBGFFG010000084.1:0-10029 GCF_056175765.1 Pseudoxanthomonas sp. LjRoot204_2
GTGCGGCGTGCCGCTGCGCCCCGCATTGATCGCGATCAAGATCAGGGGCGGCGAGCCGCGTTTTTCTCACCCGGCCTGTCGATTCCGCCCTCCCCGAGGCGTCGCAGGGATGAGGGCCGGCATTCCGTCCGGCCAGGCGCACACCATGGGAAGACTCGTTGCAGCGGCCATGATCAGTCTCGACGGCGTCATGCAGGCGCCTGGCGGGCCGGACGAGGACGCCAGCGGCGGCTTCACCCACGGAGGCTGGGTGTGGCCTTATGCGGGCGAAGACGAGGCCATGGATGGCCTGTTCGCGCAGCCGTTCTCGCTGCTGCTGGGTCGGCGCACCTACGACATCTTCGCCGGCTACTGGCCCCACGTGCCGGGCGAGGCACCGCATGGCGGCATCGCGGACGCGTTCAACGGCGCCACCAAATACGTCGCCACCCATCGGCCCGACACGCTCGCCTGGCCGCACAGCCACGCACTGGGCGCGGATATCGCGGCTGCCGTGCGTGTGCTGAAGCAGCGCAGCGGCCCCGACCTGGTTACCCAAGGCAGCAGCGACCTGCTGCACCAGCTGCTCGCGACCGATCTGGTCGACGAGTTGCGCCTGCTGGTCTACCCGGTCCTGTTGGGCCGTGGCAAACGGCTGTTCGGCGACGACAGCCTGCCCGCCGCGTTCCGGCTGGACGCCACGCGCAGTACCTGGGCGGGCGTGATCGTCAGCCGCTATCTGCGCGATGGCGATGTCCGCACAGGCACGTTCGCCGATCACTGACAGACCTTCGCTTCACCCGGTTTTTCCGGCCGGACGGCAAGATCGCCGCGCCGGCTTTCCTCCCTCCGACACTGGAGTTTCGCCATGACCCCGAAGAACACGATCTGCCTCTGGTACAACCGCGACGCGGAAGAGGCCGCGCATTTCTACGCGAAGACCTTCCCCCACAGCGCCGTGAAGGCCGTGCACCGCGCACCCGGCGACTATCCCTCCGGCAAGGCGGGCGACGTGCTGACGGTGGAGTTCACCGTCTGCGGAGTGCCTTGCATCGGATTGAACGGCGGCGACGCGTTCACGCACAGCGAAGCGTTCTCGTTCCAGATCGCGACCGATGACCAGGAGGAAACCGACCGGCTGTGGAACGCCATCGTCGGCAACGGCGGACGCGAAAGCGCCTGCGGCTGGTGCAAGGACAAGTGGGGCTTGAACTGGCAGATCACGCCGCGCGTGCTCACCGACGCCATGGCCAACCCCGACCGCGCGGTCGCCAAGCGCGCCTTCGAGGCGATGATGACGATGCGCAAGATCGATGTGGCGGCCATCGAGGCGGCCGTGCGCGGCGGCTGAGCCGCGCGCGCCGGGCCACGCGCCTACCTGTCCGTCGCCCGGAAGTCCGGCCTGCCGGCCTGCGCCAGGGTGAACGCATAGATGTCGGTCCACACCTCGTCCAGCTGGCTGCGGCTGGAGCCCATGCCGTGGCCGGCGCCGAAATCCAGCCGCAGCAGCACGGGCACCTTGCCGTCCTGCGCGGCGGCCAGGCGCGCGGCGTACTTGGCGCTGTGGAAGGTCGCTGCGCGCGGATCGTTGAGGCCGGACACCACCAGCGTGCGCGGGTACGCCGTGCCGGCACGGATGTGCTGGTACGGGTCCAGGTCGAACATGGTCTTGAACGAGGCCGCATCGGTGATCGGTCCGCCCCATTCCTCGATGTCCGCGTAGTTCTGCTCGGAGACGTAGCGCACCGGATTCATGAAGCCGACGTTGGCGATCGCGCCGGCGAACAGGTCCGGGCGCTCGTTGATCGCACCGCCCAGCATCACGCCGCCAGCGGAAGTACCGATCAGCGTCATCGTCTTCGATGAGCCCACCTTGTCGCGCATCAGCTGCTCGGCCACGTCGATGGCGTCGCGCCAGGTGGTGGCCTTGGTGCTTGCCTTGCCGGCGTAATGCCAGTCGCGGCCGAACTCGCCGCCGCCGCGCACGTTCGCCAGCGCGTACACGCCACCGCGGTCGAGGAAGGCGAGCACGCGCGCGTTGAAGCGCGGCAGCGCGGCGTAGCCGTAGGCGCCGTAGGCTTCCAGCAACACGGGTGTCGTGGCATCCAGGGTGGCGCCCTTCTTCATCACCAGCGTGTACGGCACCCGGGTGCCGTCGCGCACGGCGACCTCACTGCGCCGCGCTGCGTAGCCGGCGGTGTCGAACGGCAGCGGCGGCACCAGTGCGAGGTCCTTCAGCTGGCCGTCGCGCAGGTCGAGGCGGTAGACGGTCGATGGCGTGAACCAGCCGGTCATCGCCACCAGCACCTCGGGCGACGGTGCCCAGCCCTGCAGCGCAGTAACCTGGCCGTCGAACGGCAGCGCCAGCTTGACGGCCTTGCCGTCCTCGCCCACCCGCCACAGTCCGGAGGCCGGGCCGTCGATGGTGCGCACCAGCAGCCCGCCCTGCACGGCGAGGATCGATTCGATCACCGGCGTGCCCGGCAGCGCGACGATCCGCGCGGTCTTCAGGTCCGGCGCCGTCGCCGAGGTCTGCAGGATCTTCCCCCCGGAGGCCTGCTTCTTCGAGACCAGGTACAGGCGGTCGCCATCGACGCTGGAATCCACCACCACGTCGTCGAACCCGGCGACCGGCGTCCAGGTCGCGTTGCCCGTCATCGCGGTATCGGCATCGGCACGGTAGATCGCGATCTCGTTGCGGCCATCGCGGACGACGGCGAGCGCCGTGCGGCTGTCCGGATCGAAGATCACCGGTACGAACTGCTCGGCCTTCGCGCTGATGCCGCCCTGCCCGCGGCGGGCCAGCAGTACGTCCGGCGCGGTGCTGCCCAGGCGATGCAGGCGCGCTTCGTTGCCGACGAAGTACGTGGGCGTGCCCGGTTCGCCGACGAACTTGAGGTAGCTGAAGGCCTCGCCGTTGCGGGTCCAGCTCATCATCCAGGCGTGCGGAATGGCGACGGGCAGGAAGCCCCCGGTCGCCACGTCGAGTACGCGCAACGTGGAGTGTTCGGTACCGCGCCTGGACAGTGCGACCAGCACATGGCGACCGGTCGGCGACGCGGCCCAGCGATCGATCACCTGGTCGCCATCGGCATTCTTCAGCGTGGTCGGGTCGAGCAGCACGCGGGTGCGGCCATCGGCCTCGCGCACCATCAGCTTGGTGTCCTGCTCACCGGCCGCACGGATTTCGTGGAAGACGCGGCCGCCGGCCTGTTCGGCCTGACCGACGGTGGTGAGTTCGCCGGAGCGCGCGGCCACGTCGGCCAGCAGCAAGGCGCGGCCGGGCATCGCGGCGAAGACGCCCTGGGTGTGCTTGGCCTGCGCCTGCAGCCAGGGCATCCAGTCGGGGTCCTTGCCGCTCTCCATCCAGCGGTACGGATCGGTCACCTGCGTGCCGTAATAATCGTCGGTAACCGCCTGCACCTTGGCCACCGGCGCCTGCGCCAGGACCCCGACGAACGGACACAGCGCCACGAGCATCAACAGCGGACGGACCCCACGTGCAGTCGGCATTCGGCTTCTCCGGGTTGGGCCCACGGTCCCGCGGGCTGACCCGCCTATGTACGAGGGCGCCGGCGGGAACCGGCCAGCCGTCGCGTGCGACTCAACCGGTCGCCCTCGCGGCCGCTATCGACGTTGCTGCTAGCATGGCGCGTCACCGGTGGGGAGACCGATGCCTGGAATTCCGCATGTTCCTTGACGCACGGCGTACCTGCGCCCTGCTGGCCGGTGTGCTGGGCGCACTTCTCCTGTTTCCCGCCCACGCACTCGACGCGCGGCGGGCGATTGGCCAGTTCACCCACGTCTGGTACGAGAACCAGCTGCCCCAGGGGACCGTCCTCTCCATCGACCAGCAGGCCGATGGCGCGATCTGGCTGGCGACCTACGGCGGCCTGGCGCGCTACAGCGGCGACGGTTTCGAGACCATCGACCCGCGCGTCGCACCCGCGCTGAAGAGCTCGGCGATCACCGCGGTCAGCGCGGATCGCGAAGGTGGCCTGTGGGTCGGCACCCTCAACGGTGGCCTGTACCGACGGCAGGGACGCGCGCTCGAGCAGGTGGCGTTGCCCGCCGGCATCGAGAGCGTCTTCGGGATCGTCCGCGACACCTCGGGCAGCCTGTGGCTCACCACCAATGCGGGCGTGGTGCGGACCGCGAACGGCGCGCCCCGTCTGCTGGGCGACGCCGATGGCTTCCCGCCGCGCGGGTTCTACCGCGGCATCGTCGCCGACCGCGACGGGGGTGTCTGGATCGCGGCCGATGGCGTGGGCGTGGTCCACTGGCACGACGGTCGCGCACGGCTCTACGACGAACAGGACGGCCTGCCCAGCAATGCGGTGTACAGCCTGGCCGTCGACGCGGCGGGCGCGGTGTGGGTCGGCACCCAGTCCGGTCCGGCGTTCTTCCGCGAGGGGCGCTTCCACCGCCACCCGCGTGCGGCGGCGCTCGATGGGCGGCGCATCTACACGCTGTACGGCGACCGTGACGGCAGCGTCTGGTTCGCACCGCTCGACATGGGCCTCTGCCGACTGGTCGCGGGTGACTTCAGTTGCGACGACACGCTGGCCGGCCTGCAGGGCGAGACCGTGCGATCGATGTTCGAGGATCGCGAAGGCAACCTGTGGATCGGTACTACCTCCAGCGGCCTGCACCGGCTCAGCCCCTCCAAGCTGGTCACCGTCACGGGACAGATGGTGTCCAATGCGGTGCGTGCCGTCCACCAGGTGCCGGGCGGCGCGCTGTGGGTCGGCACCGATGGCGCCGGCCTGTCCCGCTACGAAGGCGCAGTACTGCGGCCGGCCGCGGCCTACAACCGACAGCTGCCCAGCCAGCTGATCCGTGCGATCCGTTCCGACACCCGGGGCCAGTTGTGGGTCGCCGGCACCGAGGGCGTGACCCGCTTCGACAGCGCCGGCCGCGCCCGCACCTTCGGCCTGTCGGACGGGCTGCCCGGCACGATCGTGTTCGCGTTCGCGCCCGCCCGCCAGGGCGGCATGTGGACCGGCACCCTGCAGGGCGTGGCCCGCATCGACGGCGAGCGGGTCGACGTGGTGGACGGCACCCGCGGCGACGACACCCGCGCCCTCTACGAAGATGCCGACGGGCGACTGTGGATCGGCCTGCGCAGCGGCCTGCGTTGCCTGTACCTCGGCAAGGTAGACAGCTGCGGCACCGATGGCCTGGCGGGCAGCAGCGTGTTCGCATTCCATCCCGCCGTCGACGGCAGCCTGTGGCTGGGTACCAGCGCGGGCATCGTGCGGATCCGCGACGGCAAGGTCACCCGTTATCTCCAGCGCGCCGGGTTCCATGGCGATGCGGTGTTCGCCCTGCTGGACGATGGTCGCGGGCACCTCTGGTTCAGTTCGAACCGCGGCATCGGACGCCTGGCGAAGGCGGACTTCGACGCGCTCGACCGGGGCGATGTGCAGCAGCTCGCGCCGCGCTGGTACGGCACCAGCGACGGCATGCTCAATGCGCAGGGCAACGGCGCATCGCAGACGCCGGCCGACCACAGCGACGACGGACGCCTCTGGTTCGGCACCGCGAAGGGCGTCGTCATCGTCGACCCCGACCGCATGCAGGGCAATGCCAAACCGCCGCCGGTCTCGATCGAGCGCCTGCTGGTGGACGGCGTGGACGTCGAACCGGCTTCGATCATGCGGCTGGGGCCCGGCGTGGAACGCCTGGAACTGCAGTTCGCGGCGATGAGTTACGTGGCCCCGTCGGCGGTGCGCTACCGCTATCGACTGGACGGCTTCGACCGCGCCTGGAGCGAGCCTGGCGCCGGTCGCGCCGCGTACTACACCAACCTGCCGCCGGGCGATTACGTGTTCCGCGTGATGGCCAGCAACAACGATGGCGTGTGGAATGAACAAGGCGCGCAGTTGCGCTTCACCCTGCTGCCGCAATGGCACCAGACCTGGTGGCTGCGCACGCTGGCGGCCCTGGCCGCGCTGGGGCTGGTGGCGGCGCTCGTGCGGCTGCGCCTGCGCACCGCGCGCGAACGCGAGCGCGCGTTGACGCACGAGGTCGCGCAGCGCACCGACGCGCTGCGCGAGGCCAACGAACGCCTCCAGCATCTGGCCGCCAGCGATGCGCTCACCGGTATCGCCAACCGGCGCGAATTCACCCGCCGCCTGCGGCTGGCCTGGGACGACCACGCCGCGCGCGATGCGTCGCTGGCGGTGCTGTTGATCGACGTGGACGACTTCAAGGCCTACAACGACAGCTACGGCCACCTGGGGGGCGATGCGGCGCTGGCGACCCTCGCGGCGGCCCTCGCCACCAGCCTGCGCGGCAGCGACGACCTGGCGGCGCGCTACGGCGGCGAAGAGTTCGCCATCCTGCTGCCGGATTGCGACACCGACACGGCACTGGGTCTCGCGCGACGCCTGGTGGACGACGTGCAACGTCTCGCCCTGCCCCATCGCGCGTCCAGCGTCGCGGACGTCATCACCGTCAGCATCGGCGCCGCCAGCCGGCATCCTGCGCGTGGCGGCAATCCCGACGCCCTGCTGCACGCGGCCGACGCCGCGCTGTACCAGGCCAAGGACGAAGGGAGGAATCGCGCGTTGCCGGCGAGCTGACGCGCGACGGTGGCGGACGCCGCCAGCGTTACCCCAGGAAGACGCTCACGTAGTCGCCAACGGGACGCCGCAGCAGCGTCGTATTCACTGCCAGCGGCACCCGACCTTCCTGCCATCGGCCGACGCGGATGCCCGCCTGCCGACCACGCTCGAATGCAGCGTCCGCGAGCGGCTGCGCCATGTCGAGCCAGAACAGATTGGATGCGTCCGCCGAACTGCGTTCGCGTACCTTGCCGCTGGCCACCAACGTGGCGATCAGTTCGCGCGCCTGCGCATGGGCCTTCGCGATGTCCGCCAGGAACCCCGGCAATGCGTCGAGCGCCAGCAGTGCAGGCATCCATCCCTGGTACAGCGTGCCACCGAACACGTGGCGCAGCGCGCGCGCCTGGGCRATGTCCCCCTTCGACCCTGCAAGCACCGCACCGAACGGTGCATCCAGGTACTTGTACAGCGATACGTACACGGTATCGAATTCCGCCGCGTATGCGGGCAGATCGAAGCCGGGCGGCGCCATCAGCAGGCGCGCGCCGTCCAGGTGCAGGCGCGCGCCATGCGCCCGTGCCAGTGTGGCGATGTCGCGTACCCGGGCGAGCGGGACCAGTTCAGCACCGGCCCGGCGCACGGGGCTTTCGAGCGAAACCGCCCCGATCCTCATGGGATACGGCCCGCTCTCCGAGGCGCTGATCGCGGCACGCACCTCATCCAGCGACGGGCTGGCGCGACCGGCCGCCAACGGCAGCAGGTTGAGCGAGGACAATCTCTGGGCGGCATCGCTCTCGTCGCGGTACACATGGCTCTCCTGTTGCACCAGCACGCGCTGGTGCTCGCCGCAGAGCACGCGCAGGGCCACGTTGTTCGCCAGGGTCCCGGTGGGAAAGAATGCACAGTCTTCCTTGCCGAGCATGGTGGCGAAGGCCTGCTCGAGACGGCCCACTGCACCCTGCTGCAGATAGCCGTCCCGCACGTCGGCCTGCGTGCGCGTAAGTTCCGCCAGCTTTGCCGCCATCGCCACCGGATCCGGCGGCGCGCTGTCGCCGACGAGCCACACGCTGCGCGCATCCACGGGCGGGAACACCGGGCCGGCCGGCGGCACTCCGCCCGCCGGAACGACGTCCGCGGCAGCCGCCAGCGCTGCGCCCAGCGAGCCTTGAAGGAAGGTGCGTCGGTCCACGGACATGCTCCGGCGTTGGCCATCGGGGTCTAGCCCGCATCGTACGGAGCCGTTCCTGCGGGGCGATGTGCCATTGGTGATGACCGTCGGACGAAGCGGATGCGGCAACCGGCACGCATGCGTGGGCCGACCGCGCCCATGACGTATGCGCCATGCCGGTAACAGGGCGATGGGTATACTCGGCCACGATCGGCGGGTGCTCTTACCCGCCCACGAATCACGGAGCGATGTCATGGGTCTTGTACAGGCGGTGGTGGGCGCGGTCGGCGGCGTGCTGGGCGACCAGTGGAAGGATTTCTACACGGTGCCGCAGGGCCTGCCGTCCACGGCGGCGCTGTTCGCGGCGGTGCCGCAGGGCACCAATGCCGGTCGCGGTTCCAACACCAGCGGCTCGACCAACATCATCACCAACGGCTCGAAGATCGTCGTGCCCGAAGGCTATGGCCTGCTGCTGATGCAGGACGGCGCGATCACCGCGTTCGTCGCCGAGCCGGGCGGTTACGAATGGCGTTCGGACGACATCAACTCCAAGTCGATCTTCGCCGGCGACGGCATCGTCTCGACCTTCATCACCCAGAGCTGGGAACGCTTCAAGTTCGGCGGCCAGCCGGGCTCGCAGCAGGCGGCGTTCTTCGTCTCGCTCAAGGAACTGCCGGACAACCGCTTCGGCACGCAGTCCGAGATCTACTGGGACGACGGCTTCCTCAACACCCAGGTCGGCGCGGTCACGCGCGGCTCGTACACGCTGAAGATCGTCGACCCCATCCTGTTCGTGAAGAACTTCGTGCCGGCCAGCTACCTGCAGCCGGGCAAGGTGTTCGACTTCACCGACCTCGACAACGCCGCCGCCACCCAGTTGTTCAACGAAGTGGTGGGTTCGCTGGCGCCGGCCTTCAGCCTGTACACCAACGATCCGTCCAAGGGCAACCGCATCACCAAGCTGCAGCAGGATTCGCTGGGCTTCGCGCAGAGCCTCTCGGCGGCCGTCGAGCAGGGCTACCAGTGGAGCTCCAGCCGCGGCCTGGCCATCGTCAAGACCGCCATCGTCTCCATCGAGTACGACGCGAACACGCGCGAACTGTTGAAGACCGTGCAGCGCGCCGATGCGCTGTCCGGCTCGCGTGGCAACTCCAACCTGCAGGCCAGCGTGGCGCAGGGCATCCAGTCCGCCGGCGAGAATGGCGGTGCAGCGGGCCTGATGGGCATTGGCATGGCGTCCGGGATGATGGGCGTGGGTGGCCTGCAACAGCCGGCCACGCCGGCCGCACCCGCGGCGGACGATCCGGTCGCCAAGCTGAAGAAGGCCAAGGAGATGCTCGACCTCGGCCTGATCACGCAGTCCGACTACGACGCGCTGAAGGCGAAGGCCCTGGGCCTGTAAGCGGACGCGCGCATGTCCACCCCGAACCGTCCGGCGCCGCCGCCGTTGCCGCCGGCTCCTCCTGCGTTGGGCCCCGGCTCACCGCAGGAGGTACCGCCCTTGCCCGGGAGTTTCCCGGTCGATCCCGCCACCCTGCCCGACGCGATCCGCGAGGAAATCGAAGCGCCCGACCCGCTCGCCATCGACACCGCGGCGGCGGAGCTGAAGGACGGCCTGAACCGGTGCCCGAAGTGCGGCGCCACCGACATCCGCCACAAGCTGGGCAGCGACGTGCTGGTCTGCCTGTACTGCCGCAACGAATGGGTGGGCGCGCGGGTCGAGGAGGCTTTCGGCCTGGGTGAAGGGCTGGACCAGCTGCGCGGCACGGTGATCGCCAGCGGTGCCCGCGCCATCGACGCGGACACCGCCAGCCTGATGACCTTCAAGTGCACCGGCTGCGGTGCCGAGGTCACGGTGAACACCGAGAGCGCCATGACGGCGCGTTGCCACTGGTGCCGCCACGTGTTCGGGGTCAACGAGCAGATCCGCAATGGTGCGGTGCCCGACGCCGTGTTGCCGTTCCACATCAGGAAGGATGATGCGGTCGCGCGCATCCGCCAGTTCGTCGACAAGCGCAGGCTGTTCGCGCTGAAGGCGTTCAAGGACGAGTTCTCGCCCGAGAATGTCGTCGGCGTGTACCTGCCCTACATGATCGTCGACGGCAACGCGAGCGCAGAGGTCGCCGGCAAGGGCGAGATCCTGACGCGCACCTATACCCGCGGCACCGACAAAAACAAGAAGACGTACTACGACGCCGACGTCTACCGCGTGGAGCGCGCGGTCGAGTTCACCGTCGACGACCTGCCGCTGGAGTCCTCGCGCGAGCGCGGCAACCTCGATACCAAGGTCAACACGCAGAACATCATCAACAC
>NZ_JBGFFG010000085.1:0-9979 GCF_056175765.1 Pseudoxanthomonas sp. LjRoot204_2
GGCCCAACAGGACGTGCGCTATTACCTCAACGGCCTGCTGTTCGACCTCAGCGAGCGCACGCTGCGTTGCGTCGCCACCGATGGTCACCGCTTGGCGATGTGCGAGTCGCAGCTGGACGGCGCGCCGGTCGGCAAGCGCCAGATCATCGTGCCGCGCAAGGGCGTGACCGAGCTGCAGCGGCTTCTGGAAGGCGGTGACCGCGCGCTGGAGCTCGAGGTCGGACGCAGTCATATCCGCGTGAAGCGCGACGATGTCACCTTCACCTCGAAGCTGATCGACGGCCGCTTCCCCGACTATGCGGCGGTGATTCCGATCGGCGCGGACCGCGAAGTGCTGCTGGACCGCGAAGTGCTGCGGGCCGCCCTGCAGCGCGCCGCGATCCTGTCCAACGAGAAATACCGCGGTGTGCGGGTCGAGGTATCGCCCGGCCAGCTGAAGATCAGCGCGCACAATCCCGAACAGGAAGAAGCCCAGGAAGAGATCGAGGCGGATACGAAGGTCGATGGCCTGGCTATCGGCTTCAATGTGAATTACCTGCTGGACGCGCTGTCGGCATTGCGCGATGAGCATGTGGTCCTGCAGCTTAGGGACGCCAACTCCTCTGCGCTCGTCCGTGAGGCGAGCAGCGAAAAGTCCCGCCACGTGGTCATGCCGTTGCGTCTCTGACACCTCTTGTTTCACGTGGAACATCAATCGCCCGACCCCCGTGTCGGGCGATCTCGTTTCAGGAGGCCTTCGGCCGAGGCCTGTCGCTAGCCGCGGCGGGTTCGCGGGCTACAATTCGGCATGCCTCCTAGCCTCTCCCCGCCCTCGTCGTTGTCAGATTCGTGCGAGCACTCCGAGGCATCCACTGCGCGTGCGGACCCGTCGTGCAGGTAACGCGACTGGAGGCCAGTGGCCTGCGGCGGTTCCAGCGGGTCTCGTTGGCCCCCGAGGCTGGCATCAACCTCATCACGGGCGACAACGGTGCCGGCAAGACCAGTTTGCTGGAAGCGCTGCATCTGATGGCATACGGACGCAGCTTCAGGGGGCGTGTACGGGACGGTCTGGTCCGTACTGGATCCGATGCGGTCGAGGTCTTCGTCGAGTGGCGGGAAGCCAGCCAAGGGCGCCAACGCCGAGCGGGCCTGCGCCATAGCGGGCAGACATGGACGGGCCGGTTGGACGGAGAGACCGTTACCCAGTTGGGTGATCTCTGTGCGGCCTTGGCGGTCGTGAGTTTTGAGCCGGGAAGCCATGCCCTCGTCACAGGGGGCGGGGAGCCCAGGCGCCGCTTCATGGATTGGGGGCTGTTCCACGTGGAACAGGGGCGCGAGGGGGGCTTTCTTCCCCTCTGGCGGCGCTATGCACGTGCCCTGAAACAACGGAACAGCCTGCTCAAGGCGGGAAGCGGCGGTGGACAGCTCGACGCGTGGGACCACGAGCTGGCCGAGGCGGGCGAGCCCCTGACCCGACACCGTCAGGGATATCTGGATGCGCTCCAGGATGATCTGTCGTCCGTCGTGGGCGAACTGGCGCCGTCACTGGGAAACGCGTCGCTGCACTTCCTGCCCGGATGGCGCCGGCATGAGCTGTCTCTGGCGGACGCACTGCTGCTCGCCCGGGAGCGGGATMGTGCGGCCGGCTATACGACCGTGGGTCCGCACCGTGCGGACTGGCGGATCGACTACAGCGCGCTGCCCCAGCGCGAGACGCTGTCCCGGGGCCAAGCCAAGTTGACCGCCCTGTCCTGCCTGCTGGCACAGGCACAGGATTTCGCCCGTCGACGCGGTGAGTGGCCCGTCATCGCGCTGGACGATCTTGCGTCCGAACTGGACCGGCACCACCAGCGTCGAATTCTGGCGCGTCTGCTCGCCAGCAGTGCCCAGGTCTTCATTACCGGTACCGAACCGCCGGTCGGGCTTGTCGAAAGCGATGTGGCACCTGCTCTGTTCCACGTGGAACAAGGGGGCGTGGAGCGCCTCATCACCCCTTGAACCGGGTCTAAGTACGCACCAGTGCTATAATTCCGCATTGATCCCCTGGCCTGCGCAGGGCGCCTACCGACCCGGTGGCGCCTGCCCCGCCATGCAGCCGACACGAAGCGAATGACCGACGAAACGACCTCTTCTGCACCGAACGGCAATACGTACGACGCCAACAGCATTACCGCGCTGGAGGGCCTGGAAGCGGTCCGCAAGCGCCCCGGCATGTACATCGGCGATGTRCACGACGGCACCGGCCTGCACCACATGGTGTTCGAAGTGGTCGACAACTCCATCGACGAGGCGTTGGCCGGCCACGCGGACCATGTCGCGGTGACGATCCACGAAGACGGGTCGGTCTCGGTCTCCGACAACGGACGCGGCATCCCGGTAGGCCAGCATGCGCAGATGAGCGCMAAGCTCGGTCGCGAGGTGTCCGCCGCTGAAGTCGTCATGACGGTGCTCCATGCGGGCGGCAAGTTCGACGACAACAGCTACAAAGTGTCCGGCGGCCTGCACGGCGTGGGCGTCAGCGTGGTCAACGCCCTGTCCGAGAAACTGCAGCTGGACATCTTCCAGGGCGGCTTCCACTATCGTCAGGAATACAGCAACGGCGCCGCGCTGGTCCCGCTGACCCAGGTCGAAAGCACGAGCAAGCGCGGCACCACGCTCCGCTTCTGGCCGTCGGTAACGGCCTTCCACGGCAACGTCGAATTCCACTACGACATCCTGGCCCGCCGTCTGCGCGAGCTGTCGTTCCTGAATTCCGGCGTGAAGATCGTGCTGGTCGACGAGCGGGGCGAAGGCCGTCGCGACGATTTCCACTACGAAGGCGGTATCCGCAGCTTCGTGGAGCACCTCGCCCACCTCAAGACACCGCTGCATCCGAACGTGATCTCGGTCAGTGGCGAGCAGAATGGCATCACGGTGGAAGTCGCACTGCAGTGGACCGACGCCTACCAGGAAACGATGTTCTGCTTCACCAACAACATCCCGCAGAAGGATGGCGGTACCCACCTGATCGGCTTCCGTGCCGCGCTGACGCGCACGCTGACGAACTACATCGAACAGAGCGGCATCGCCAAGCAGGCGAAGGTGAACCTGTCCGGCGACGACATGCGCGAAGGCATGATCGCCGTGTTGTCGGTGAAGGTGCCGGATCCGAGTTTCTCCTCGCAAACCAAGGAAAAACTCGTCAGTTCCGACGTCAGGCCGGTCGTTGAGAGCACGTTCGGTGCACGTTTGGAGGAGTTCCTGCAGGAGCACCCCAACGAGGCCCGCGCAATCGCCGGCAAGATCGTCGACGCCGCCCGCGCCCGCGAGGCCGCCCGCAAGGCGCGCGACCTGACCCGCCGCAAGGGTGCACTGGATATCGCCGGCCTGCCCGGCAAGCTGGCCGACTGCCAGGAGAAGGATCCGGCGCTGTCCGAGCTCTTCATCGTCGAGGGTGACTCGGCAGGCGGTTCCGCCAAGCAGGGTCGCAACCGCAAGAACCAAGCGGTGCTGCCGCTGCGCGGCAAGATACTCAACGTGGAACGCGCGCGCTTCGACCGCATGCTCGCCAGTGCCGAAGTCGGGACGCTGATCACCGCGCTCGGCACCGGCATCGGCAAGGACGAGTACAACCCGGACAAGCTGCGCTACCACCGCATCATCATCATGACCGACGCCGACGTCGACGGTTCGCACATCCGCACGCTGCTGCTCACGTTCTTCTACCGGCAGATGCCGGAGCTCATCGAGCGCGGCCATGTCTACATCGGCCTGCCGCCGCTGTACAAGCTSAAGCAGGGCAAGCAGGAGCTCTACCTGAAGGACGACGCGGCGCTGAACGTCTACCTGGCGAACAATGCGGTGGAAGGCGCATCGCTGATTCCGGCGAACGGCGAGCCGCCCATTTCCGGCGAGGCGCTTGAGAAACTGCTGCTCGTCTTCAGCACCGCGCGTGACGCGATTGCGCGCAACGCGCACCGCTATGATCCGGTGCTGCTGGAGTCGCTGATCGACTTCACGCCGCTCGATGCCGAACACCTGCAGCAGAACATCGACGAGCGGCATGAACTGGCCGCGCTGGAAGCCAAGCTCAACCGTGGCAGCATCGGCAGTGCGCGTTATGCACTGACGCTGCAGCCGGCGAACGAACAGCGCCCTGCTGCCCTGCTGTCCACCCGTCGCCACATGGGTGAGGAACTGGTGCAGGTGCTGTCGCTGTCGGCGTTCGAGAGCGGCGAACTGCGTCCGCTGCGCGAAGCCGCCGCACTGCTGCATGGCCTGGTCCGCGATGGCGCGCAAGTCGTGCGCGGCAACAAGGCGCAGCCGGTGGCGACGTTCGCCGAGGCGCAGGCGTGGTTGCTCGAAGAGGCCAAGAAGGGTCGCAGCATCCAGCGCTTCAAGGGCCTGGGTGAAATGAACCCCGAGCAGCTGTGGGACACCACGGTCAATCCCGAAACGCGTCGCCTGTTGCAGGTGCGGATCGAAGATGCGGTCGCCGCCGACCAGATCTTCAGCACGCTGATGGGGGATGTCGTCGAGCCGCGGCGCGAGTTCATCGAAGACAACGCGCTGAAGGTCGCCAACCTCGACGTCTGACGCTGCACGGATGAGCGACGTGCCCTCYCCGTCCGGCGCGCTGGATGCGACGCGGTCCACACTGCCGCTGCGCAGCGTGCTGCCCGCGTTCGCCATCGATGTGGCGCTCGCTATCGCGCTGTCGTTCTCGACGCTGATGCTGGGCCTGTTCGGCTGGGCGGCGTGGCGAGGCATCCGGCTCGCGCAGCAAGCCGGGGGCACGCCCGATGCACAGGCACTGCAGGCGCAAATCGGAACGCCTCCGGTCCTGTTCCTGATCGTCATGACGCTCGTCAGCACCGGCGGCACGGCCCTGGTGCTCTACCTGTGGCGACGCCGGGCCACGCGGGCCGAACGCCGCGTGTCGTTGGACCGCCTGCGTAACGCCCGCACGTGGATCTGGGCGCTTGTCGCCGGCTTGGCCACATTCCTCTTCAGTACGCTGATGAGTGCGGCGGGCCGCCTGTGGCTGGGTCTGGACCTCGAACCGAGCAACCTGGACCTGATCAAGGACGGCTTCGCACGCTACCCGCTGTTCCTTGCGTTGTTCGCAGTCGTCCTGGCACCGCTCTACGAAGAACTGCTGTTCCGGCGCGTCCTGTTTGGAAGGCTGTGGCAGGCCGGATGGCCCATGCTGGGTCTGGTGCTCAGCAGCCTGGTGTTTGCCCTGGTCCACGAATTGCCCGGCCTCAACGGCAAGCCGGCGGGCAGCACGCTGTTCCTGATCGCGGTGTACGCCGGTATGGGCGGCATCTTCGCCTGGGTGTATCGCCGCACGGGGACGCTATGGGCGCCCATCGCTGCCCACATCCTGAACAATGCGATAGCGCTGGCTGTCTTGCAGGTGTACGGCGACGCATCCGTCTAATGTGATTGACAAAAGTTTAAGACGGGCTTGCCCAGACTCTGGTCGCACGCAATATCGCAGGGGGGCGAGCATGAAATGCCAGATTCTCGGAACCGCCATGGTGCTGGGCCTTGCCGCCTGCGCTACCACGACGTCGCCGACGGGACGCACCCAGATGGTCGGCGGTGTTTCCCAGGCCCAATTGGACCAGCTGGGCGCACAGGCCTTCGCCGAGACCAAGGCGAAGGAGACCCTCAACCGTGATGCACGCCAGAACGCCTACGTCACTTGCGTGGTGAACGCCCTCGTCCGCCAGCTGCCACCGGAGCAGCGCGGCGTTGCGTGGGAGACTGCGGTCTTCACCGACAGCGAGCCGAATGCGTTCGCCCTGCCGGGCGGAAAGGTCGGCGTGAATACCGGGATCTTCACCGTCGCCAGGAACCAGGACCAGCTTGCTGCCGTGCTGGGACATGAAATCGGCCATGTGATCGCACGACACCATGAAGAACGCATCACGCGGCAGATGGGCGCGCAGGCGGGTCTGGGTGTGCTCGGCGCGCTGGCCGGCGCTCGCTACGGTGAGGGTGCCGCCAGTACGGTGAACCAGCTCGGCGGCATGACCGCGCAGGCGGCGTTCCTGCTGCCCGGTTCCCGAACACAGGAAAGCGAGGCCGACGTCGTCGGCCAGCGTCTGATGGCGCAGGCCGGCTTCGATCCGCGCCAAGCGGTAGGCCTGTGGCAGAACATGATGGCCGCCAGCGGAGGACGCTCGCCGCAATGGCTGTCGACCCACCCCGACCCCGCCAACCGCATCCGCGAGCTCGAGCGCGATGCCCCTTCCCTCGTGCCCACGTACGAGGCGGCCAGGAAGGCCGGAAACGCGCCGAAATGCGGCTGACACACGCGCCGGTATTGCTGCGCAGCAGCACGTGAAACAGTATCCGCCTTCGCTTGGTTTCTGTTAGTTTTGCCGGCCCCGCACGCAGAGGGGACGGGTGAACCGCCTTCTGCTTGTCCCCACGAGGTTTAGACATGAAGCACCGCACGCCCCAGAAGACTCTCCTCAGCCTGATGTTGCTGGCCGCCTTTGGTGGCGCCGTCGTTGCCGACGCCGTGGCGTATGACGCCCGCTCCGCAGAACGCAGTGGACGCAAGAACAGCGCCAAGCCGGAAGTGCGTTATCCGGACGCGACCCGCGAGGAGCCCAAGGCCAAGGGTTCGAGCAAGGCCCAGGGCAAGCTCAGCAAGCTGTTCAAGGCCTATGAAAAGGAAGACAACGACACCGAGACGCTGACCCTCGCGAAGGATCTGCTGGCCGAGCCCAATGCCAACGACTACGACAAGGCGATGGCCGCGCAGCTTGGCGCGCAGGCTGCCTACAACCTCGACGACATGGCGACCGCGAAGCAGTTGCTGCGGCAGGCCGTCGATCTCAACGCACTGGACAACAACGGTCATTACCAGTCCATGATGATGCTGGCCCAGCTGCAGTTGCAGGATGACGAGTTCGAGCCGGGCATGGCCAACCTCGATCGCTACCTGACCGAGACTAAGTCGTCGCGTCCGGAAGACCTCATCATGAAGGGCCAGGCGCTCTACCAGACGGAAAAGTTCGCCGAAGCCATTCCGGTGCTGGAAAAGGCCATCGCCGCCACTCCGGAGCCGAAGGACAGCTGGTACAGCCTGCTGTTGGCGTCTTATAACGAAGCGGGCCAGCTGGAGAAAGCCGTCAAGCTGGCCGAGCAGCAGGCAGCCAAGAACCCGACCGACAAGAAGTCGCAGATGAACCTGGTCGCGACCTACCAGCAGGCCGACCAGTTCGACAAGGCCGCCGCGATCCTGGAAAAGCTGCGCGCTGCCGGCCAGCTGACGGACGAGAAGGAATACCGCCAGCTGTACATCACCTACGCCAATATGGACGGCAAGGAGAAGGACGTGATCTCCGTCGTCAACGAGGGCCTGCAGAAGGGTCTGTTGAAGCAGGATTACCAGACGTATCTTGCGTTGGCACAGGCGTACTACTACTCCGAACAGGTCCCCCAGGCCATCGAGGCGTGGCAGAAGGCCGCCCCGCTTGCGAAGGATGGCGAGACCTACCTCAACCTGGCCCGCGTGCTCTGGCAGGAAGGCCGCATCCCCGAAGCCAAGACCGCTGCGCAGGCGGCCTTGAACAAGGGACTGAAGAAGCCGGAAGACGCGAAGAAGATCCTCGCGCTTAAGTGACGTGATCCAGTGACACCGTAGGCCAAAAATCCGTACGGATAATGGCAACCGGGCGTCGGATTGGTATAAGCTGGGGATTCCGCCGCGCAAAACGGCCGGCGGAATCCAGAATCAACGAGGCGCCCCGGTGCCCGTATCAACCTTGAGTTAATTGGCGCATGGCTGAACAACTGGTCATCAACAGGTACCGGGAACAGGAAGAGGACAACAGCCTCAACTGGCCGCGTATCATCGGTATTGCCTTTGTGATCGCATTGCACGCAGCCGCGCTGCTGGCCTTGCTGATCCCGGCCGTCGCCCCGCCGGCGGAGAAGGAGCAGGAACGTCGCACCTCGGTGGTGATCGTCGACGCCCCGCCTCCCCCGCCGCCGCCGCCGCCGCCGCCGCCGAAGCAGGACACGCCGCCGCCGCCGGTCAAGAACCTCGCGCCGCCCAAGACCACACCGCTGCCTCCCCCGCCGRAAGCACCGCCCGTGGACATCGCCGAACCGCGTCCGACCGACATCGTCAGCCCGCCGTCGCCGCCCGCACCGCCGTCGCCGACGCCGGACATCGGCGCCAGCGTCGACATCTCGTCCAAGAACATGAATCCGCCCCGCTACCCGCCGGCCGCTGCGCGCTCGGGTATCGAAGGCACGGTCATCCTGATCATCGACGTGGACGCGAACGGCAACGTCACCAATGTGTCGGTGGAAAAGTCCAGCCGCAACCGCGATCTCGATCGTGCTGCCATGGAAGCCGCACGCAAATGGCGCTTCAACGCGTCCGTCGTCAATGGCCAGAAGGCCGCAGGCCGCGTCCGCGTGCCCGTGGACTTCAACATGGGCGGCTGATGCCGCCAGGCATCGACAGATTCCAACGCAAGAAACCCGCACCACCCTCAATCAACACTTAAATAAAGGTAAGCGTCATGCTGCAGGAAACCCTTTTCGCCGCCGCCGCCGGGGGCAACAACGCCGCGAATGCCCTGTCGCAGATGGGCTTCGAGCACATGATCAGCGAGATGGTCAGTAAGCCCGGCGAGTTCATCGTCTCCTGGGTCGTGCTGCTCACCCTGGTGATCATGTCGGCCATGTCCTGGTACTGGACGGTCATCAACGTGCTCCGCAGCACCCGCCTGAAGGGCCAGGCTGACCGCGTGACCAGCGCCTTCTGGGAAACCCCGAATGCGCAGGACGCCATCCGCCTGATGGAAGAGCAGCCGAAGAACGAGCCGTTCTCCAAGATCGCCCTCGACGCCGCCCAGGCCGCTGCGCACCACCAGCGTTCGGAAGGTTCGGGCGAGACCCTGAGCCGCTCGGAGTTCGTGGACCGCGCCCTGCGCCAGGCCGTGACCCGCGAGAGCACCAACCTGCAGGGCGGCATGACGCTGCTCGCCACCGTCGGTGCGACCGCGCCGTTCGTGGGTCTGCTGGGTACGGTGTGGGGCATCTATGGCGCCCTGATCCGCATCGGTGCGACCGGCCAGGCCTCGATCGACGCCGTTGCCGGCCCGGTGGGTGAAGCGCTGATCATGACCGCCATCGGTCTGTTCGTCGCCATCCCGGCCGTGTTCGCCTACAACTTCTTCAGCAAGACGAACGCGGCCGTCATCGCCAAGTTCGATACGTTCGCGCACGACCTGCACGACTTCTTCGCCACCGGCTCGCGCGTTCGCTGAGCCGGCGGTACAAGCAGTCAACGCAACGTTCTAGACGGAGCCCGTCATGGCTTTCAGTAGTGGTAATAGCGGTGGCCCGATGGCCGAGATCAACGTCACGCCCCTCGTGGACGTGATGTTGGTGCTGCTTATCATCTTCATCATCACGGCGCCGTTGATGTCGCACAAGGTGAAGATCGAGCTGCCCGAAGCGAACCTCGTCCAGAATCCGGACGAAAAGACCGCCCCCAAGACCCCGCCGATCACCATTTCCGTCAAGGACAATGGCGACCTGTTCTGGGGCGACGAGCCGGTCAGCAAGGAAATCCTGGAATCGCGCCTGTCGAGCGTGGCCCAGTTGCAGCCGCAGCCGAAGCTCAACCTGCGTGGCGACAAGACGACCAAGATGGGCACCATCGCGGAAGTCACCAAGATCGCGCAAGGCCAGGGCATGCTCGATATCGGCTACGTGGCCACGAAAGAGAAGGGGCAGTAAGCCATGGCATTCAGCAGTGGTGGTAGCAAGGGCCCCATGGCCGACATCAACGTCACGCCCCTGGTGGACGTGATGCTGGTGCTCCTGATCATCTTCATCGTGACCGCACCGATCATGACGTACCCGATCGAGGTGGCCCTGCCGCAGCGTGTGATCAACCCGCCGCCGCAGGTACGCGAGCCGCCGCCGCCGATCGACCTGCGCATCGAGTCGGACAACACGGTGTACTGGAACAACAGCC
>NZ_JBGFFG010000086.1:0-9920 GCF_056175765.1 Pseudoxanthomonas sp. LjRoot204_2
ATCCGAGGCCGCTGGCGCCGCACTTTCCGCAAGACGAAGTCGGCGAACTGGCCAAGGCCCTGGACGACTATTCCAGTCGCCTTACCGACGTCGTCCAGCGCGATCGCGAGTTCAACGCCGACGTCAGCCACGAGCTGCGCACGCCGCTGGCCATCATCCGCGGCTCGGTGGAGCTGATGCTGTCGCGGCCGGACATGGACGAGAAGACGCGCACGCGCATCCAGCGCATCCAGCGTGCCGAGCAGCAGTGCACGGACCTGATCAGTGCACTGCTGCTGCTGTCCCGCAACGAACGCGGCCACGGCAATACCGATGTCGCGCGCGTGGTCGACCAGTTGCTCGATGCGCATCGCGCCACGCTGGGCGGCAAGCCGCTGATCCTGCGCGTCGAAGGCGAAGGGGGGGCAACGGTCGATTCGCCGGAAGCCGCGCTGTCGGTGGCACTCGGCAATCTGATCGGCAATGCCGTCAAGTACACGAAGGAAGGCGAGGTGGTCGTGCGCCTRCTGCCTGATGCGGTCGAAGTCGTGGATTCGGGCCCGGGGCTCAGCAAGGAAGACGCCGCGCGCCTGTTCGAGCGTGGCTACCGCGGCACGCATGCGGGCCATTCGCAAGGGGGCGGCATCGGACTGTCCATCGTCAGCCGCCTGTGCGCGCTGTACGGATGGCAGGTAGGCGTGCGCCCCGGCGAGCAGAAGGGCGTGATCGCCACGCTGCGATTTTCACCCGATCGCGAGTCGGGCGACGCATCACGGTCGCTCCCCTGACCCCACCGACTGCTGTCAGAGCGTGATCCAGAAGCAGTTGTAGGCGCGGCGCAGGCCGAACGTGGTGTCGGCCGGCGTGGCGCTGTTCTTCAGCGTCTGCACGACGCGCAGTCCCGTCGGCCGTTGCCGTTGCGTTGCGGTCTGCGGGTAATAGCCGTCCTGGTTAGCGTCGACGACGGAGCCTTCCGCATCCAGTATCGGGGCCGGCGCGGGACGGACCGGCACGATATCGACCAGCGGGCGTTGGACCACCACGTCGAGCCGGTCGAGGATGCGCAGGGCACCCGCATCCGACGTGCCGGCCCAGTGGTAGACCCCCGCGAGCCTGTTCACGTCGCCTGCCTGGATCGCCGACGACACCTGCATCACCAGGTCGCTGAGCGTGCGCGAACAGCCGCCGCGGTAAAGCGCGCCGGTGGCGGCGGTCGTCGTCGTGGAAGGCAGACGGTCCATCGCGCCTACGTCCTCGCAGCGCTTGTCGGTGTAGACCGTCTCGCCGGACATCGTCGTGCAGCGTTGGACGCCCTGCTGTTGCGCCCGGGCGGTGGGCGACCCGGCACCGGGACACACGAGGAGGCCGGCGAGGGCGAGGAGAAAGAGGGTCCGCATATCGCCAGCCTAATCCGGCATGCGCGCCGCGGTCATGGGACGTGCGCACGGAATGAGGGGTTGTTCACCTGCCGGTCGGATGCCCGCTGTGGAGAGCGTCAGGCGGACCAGCCGAGCCTCGACAGGACGGTCTGCGTCGGCTTGGCCAGGTTGAGCGTGTAGAAGTGCAGCGACGGCGCTCCCCCGGCGACCAGTCGTTCGCACAGGTTGGCCACGACGTCCGCGCCGAAGTCGCGGATMGCCTCGGCATCGTCGCCCAGCGCCTGCATTCGCTTGCCTATCCAGCGGGGAATTTCGGCGCCGCAGGCTTCGGAGAAGCGGCGGAGCTGCGAAAAGTTCGAGATCGGCATGATGCCCGGGATGATGGGGATCTCGACGCCGAGCTTGCGCACCGCGTCGACGAAGTGGAAGTAGGCATCCGGGTTGTAGAAGTACTGCGTGATTGCACCGTTGGCGCCGGCATCGACCTTGGCCTTGAAGTGGCGCAGGTCGGTCAGCGCGTCCTCGGCCTGAGGATGCGTCTCGGGATAGGCGCCGACTTCGATGTGGAACGTGTCGCCATGTTCGGCACGGATGAATTGGATCAGTTCGGAGGCATAGCGCAGGTCGCCGGTGAAGCCCATGCCCGACGGAAGGTCGCCGCGCAACGCGACGATGCGTTTGCAGCCCAATGCCCGGTAGAGCCGCAACAGTTCCCGTATTTCTTCGCGGCTGCCGCCCACGCAGGAGAGATGGGGCACGCCTTCGAAACCGTGATGCTGGCTGAGATGGCGGACCGTCTCCGAGGTATAGCTCAGCGTGGACCCGCCGGCACCGAACGTGCACGACACGTATTCGGGCTTGTACGCCTTCAGCCTGTCCGCGGTGCGATCGAGCTGCGCGCGCTGCTCATCGGTCTTGGGAGGGTAGAACTCGAAGCTGAGGGAGGGCATGGACGGCGCCGTTCGGGTCGAGAGCATATTGTATCTCTTCATCCGGATGAATGTGTATGGCTGGTGGCGTCCCGTCCTTCGTGACGGGAATTCGGCCAGGTGTGATGGCTCCGGGGCGGGTACGCTGTCCGCCTTCCGCCACTGGCTGCCGCATGACCATCGTCCTCACTCCCTTCGCCCGCACCCGGTTGTTCCCGACCGAGCCGCGTCGCAACGCCATCCAGGACTGCACGCCTCAGGCCTTCGAGCAGCGCCTGAACACGGAGCCGCCGGTGGCGGTGCTGGCGGGCTATGCGCCGTTCTGCCGATTGCACGTGCATCGCAACTGGACGTCGACACGGTGCCTGACCGTACCGATCACCGACGACAACCGGTCCCTGTTGCGATCAGGCTACGAAGCGCGGTCCTCGAAAGAACTGCCGGTGCTGGTGCGCTGGTTCGAAGGCGTCGAGCCGCCGGTGGCGGACTACCTGGTTGTCATCCTGTACAGCGCGGCGCAATTGGCGCACGAGCGGGCGCCGATCGAAGGCGACTGGGGCATCGTCGGATGCCTGTACACGCAGGCGCCCGAAGAAATTCCGATGGCGCCCATCACGATGATGCGCAATGCGCTGGGCGTGGAGGAAGGCGGTTCGGGCGTGCCGATCAACCGCGAGGCATACCGGCGCAGCGTCGCGTTCTGGGAGCTCAACGCCAACTGGCGCCCGTAGTCCGCGCCGGGTTGCCGCTCAGCGCGACGCCAGCGCGGACAGGGCGCAGCGCAACTGGGCGGCGGGCGCCCGGGCCACGTCGATCCGTACCACGTCTGCTTCGTCCGTCGGAACTTCGAGGGTGGCGAACTGACTGTCCAGCAGCGAGGCCGGCATGTAGTGGCCCTGGCGATCCTGCAGCCGTGCGGCGATCAGGGCCGCGTCGCCCGCCAGGAACAGGAAACGCATCGGCACGCCGGTCGCCCGCAACGCCTCGCGGTGGCGCCRACGCAGGCCCGAAAAGGCCAGCACGACGCGCTCGCCCGATGCCGCGCGTTGCCGCAGGTCGGTGGCGATGCGGCGTACCCACGGGGCGCGCATCCGGTCGGTCAGCGGCTGGCCACTGGCCATGCGCGCCTTCGCCGCCGTGCCGTGGAAATCGTCCGCGTCCAGGAACGTCGCCTGCCATGCGCCTGCCAGTGCACGTGCGAGCGTGGTCTTGCCACTGCCCGACACGCCCATGACCACGACGACGTGGACATGGCCGCTCATGCCGGGAGCTCGATGCGCACCTGGTAGGTGCGGCCGGCCTCGATGCCGCGCAGCAGGGCATCTTCCAGCCACGCGCCATCCACGGCGACCCGCGTCGTCGCGAGACCCGCAACGCGTTCGATGGCGACATCGAACCAGGCACCCCGGAAACGACGCGCCGCGCGTGCCGACGGCCAATGCGAGGGCAGCTGCGGCGCGATCCTCAACGCATCGCCCTCGCCGCGCAGGCCGAACAGGTGCTCCACCAGGCAGCGATACATCCACGCCGCCGTGCCCGTGTTGAACAACTGGCTGGAACGGCCCGCCGTACGCGGGTGCAGGCGCCATGCGCCACGGTAGTAATTGGGCACGAACACCGGCAGCTGGCCGCGCTGCAGGCAATCCTCCGGTGCGGGCGACGGCAGCATCGCGCGCAGCACATGCCAGGCACGGTCCGCGTCCCCGGCCTGGTACAGGCTGTAGAGATAGAACGCCGCGGCATGGTTGTAGACCGCCCCGTTCTCGGCGGTGCCGGGGAACTTCTGCGTCACCCGTCCCACGTCCTCGCGCACGCGCGTGTAAGGCGGGTCGTACATCGCCACGCCGTAGGGCGAGACCAGGTGCGCATCGACCGCCGCGAGCATGCGCGTGCGCTTGTCGTCATCCGGCGCACCGCTGAGCAGGGCCCAGCTCTGCGGATTGAGGAAGATGCGGCCTTCCGTGTCGGCGGCGATGCCGAAGGGGACGTCGTCGTCGGTGATGCCGCGGCCATACCAGTCGCCATCCCACAGGTGCGCGTTCATCGCCGCGTTGCAGGCATCCGCGCCCGCGTGGAATTCGTCGGCGAGCGCGTCATCGCCGCGGCGTGCGCAGACCGCCGCCCATTCCTTCAGGGCGTAGGCGCTGGCCAGCGTCAGCCATCCGGACACACCGCGCCCGCGCCAGCCGACCATGTTCATCGGATCGCACCAGTCGCCCTGCGCGATGTAGCTCAGGCCGCGCGCATCGCGTGCCTTCAGCAGCCAGCGCATGGCGCGATCGATGCGATCGGCGACCGGAGCGGCATCGCCCTCGCGGGCAGTGACCAGTTCGTCGAGGATCGTATCGTCGCCCGTCTCGTCCAGATACGCGCGCAGGCAGATCGGCAGCCATACGCAATGGTCGGTATGCGGGATCTGGTTGATGTATTTCAGTTCTGCACCTTCGGACAGCAGGATGCCATCGGGCATCGCGCCGGACGGCTCCTGTTGCGACAGCGCATGCAGGAACGCCGCCCGCGCCACCTCGGGCCGCAGGAAGCCCATGCCCATGTGGTCCTGCAGGTAGTTGCGCGTCTGCGGATCGGTGGTCAGGCGGTTGACGTCGCCGTGGTAGTACACCTGCCGCGGCAGCCAGTGGTTGGCGAACGCATCCAGCCACGGATCCGGCGTTTCGATGCGCAGGCAGCCCGCGCCGGCCCCGATGTACGCAGTGCTTGCGCGCCGGGCTTCGGTGAACCCGTCCGGTGAAAGATGTCGCGCGCGCAGCTGGCGGATCTCGTCGTCATCGCGTGCGGGCGCGAACACGAAGCGGAACTCCTGAACGTCGTCGTCGTCGAGCGTCACGCGGTATTGCAGCACCGCCGTCGGCATCTCGTACGCTGCCTCGCCACCGCCCAAGTGCTCGCCGTCCACGATGCCCTTCGGGGCATGCAGCCCGCCTTCACCCTCGAATGTCGCCTGGTTCGCTTCCCAGGCGTCCGGCGCGCGCGCGTGCAGCAGCACGGTACGGTCCTTGAAATCGCGCTGGCGGAAATAGTCCTCGACTTTCTGGTATGGCGCGACGCTGTCGCAGACGATGGCGCCCAGGTCGGAGCGATAGCGTCCGGACTGGTTCATCCACGACATGTAGCCGACCGGGAAATACGGGTACAGGCTAAGCCGTCGCCGCCGGCCCGACCGGTTGCGCACGCGCAGCGTCCACAGTTCGGCCACGTCGTCGACCGGCAACACGACGCACATCTCCACGTCGATGCCCGMGCACTGCACGCGCCACGCCACGTCGTCGAGGCCGACGGAGAAGGCGAACGAATCCGGTGCACGGCGCACGGGTTCGTGCGGCACGGAGAACAGGCCGCCATCGTCCTCGTCCTTCACGTAGCAGAAGCGTCCCGGATGGTGCGCGTAGTACGGCTGCTCCGGCTGCATGAAGCTCCTGGCTTCCAGCGTCGGCGCATGTGCGTACTTGGCCGGTTCCGGCTGCATGAACTGCGCGGTGGCGAAGCCGCGGCAGTTCAGCTGCAGCAGCATCCGCCGGTTCCACAGGAAGGTCGATGCCGCGGGCATGGCGGTGGGGCTGGCGAGGACGAAGCGGCGGCCGTTTTCCTCGAAGCCGTACGGTGCCTCCGTCATGCCGCCGCCTCGCGGCGCGATCGCAGCTCGGCCTGCACCTGCGCCAGCGTGGCGTCATCCAGCGGGTAGAACCGCATCACCCCCGCCGCGAGCAGGGCGACGCCCCCCGGAATCACCGTCAGCAGCAGCACGATGCCGAGCCGCGACGCATCCGACTGGGCGGCGTTGGCCACGTAGCCCATGCCGGCCAGGATCCACGCGATCGTCGCCGACGCCAGTGCGCCGCCGAGCTTCTGCGAGAACGTCGCTGCCGCGAACGTCATCGCGGTGGCGCGGCGTCCTGTCTTCCATTCGGTGTAGTCGGCGCAGTCGGCGTACATGGAGAACGCCAGCGGCGATTTCGGTCCCAGCATCATTCCCACCAGCAGGTTGAGGGCGAACATCCACCACACGGACTCGGGAGGGATGAAGAACATCGCGCAGCTCACCACGCCGACGCCTGCCATCAACCCCGCCATCAGTCGCCGCTTGTCCACGTAGCGCGTCATCAGCGGCGTCAGCCCGGCGCCCACGGCGAGGGCGAGCGCGTACGCACCCAGGAACAGACCGGTCAGGTCAGGCCGACCCAGGTGGTACTTCAAGTAGTAGGCCAATGAACCACCACGCATCACGATGGTCACCATGATGATCAGCGCGAGCGCGAACAGCACCATCCACGGCCGGTTGTGCAGCAGGTCGACGATATCCTGGCGGACGTCGCTGGCCTGTTGCGGCGGCGGCGACACGCGTTCGCGCGTGGACAGCGCTACGGTGACGAAGGCCGCCGTGGCGATCACGCCGTACAGCGAGAGGGTCAGTTGCCAGCCCAGCACGTCGTCGCCACGTCCCAGCCAGCGCACCAGGTCCAGCGTCAGCCAGTTGACCGCCATCGTCCCCGCGAACGCGGCGATGAAGCGGAAGCTGATCAGCTGCGTGCGCTGCTGGCTGTCGCCGGTGATCACGCCCGACAGCGCGGAATAGGGGATGCTCACCACGGTGTAGGCCAGCATCATCAGCGTGAAGGTGGCATAGGCCCACACCAGTTTCGCGCCCTGGCCGAGGTCGGGCACGGTCCACGTCAGCACACCGGTGAACGCCAGCGGCAACGCGCCGTACAGCAGGTACGGACGGAAGCGGCCGAAGCGGCTGCGGGTGCGATCCGCCAGCGCGCCCATCAGCGGGTCGGTGACGGCATCCACGATCTTGGTGACCAGCATCATGGTGCCGACGGCCGCAGCGGCCAGGCCCATCACGTCGGTATAGAAGATGAGCAGGAACGCGGAAATGTTCGCCCAATAAAGGTTGAAGCCGAAGTCGCCGACGCCGTAGCCGATCTTTTCGCCCAACCGGGGTTCCGTCGAGGGTAGTGCCTTGTCGGCGGGGTGCGCGGTGCCGCCGCTCCCCTGGTCGCGTTGCATGTCCACTCCCGGTGCTGGGTCATTGCGCCGCAGGCCGGGTACCGGCTGGGGCGATGTACGGCGGCCAAGCTTGCGATGATCGCCGGAGCGAGGCAAGCGCCCGGCGGTATGGAAATGGTTGCGAACGAGGGCGCGCGCCGGACCCTCGCTGCACGGAATGCAGAACGGGCGCCCTGGGGCGCCCGTTCTTTCATCGCAGTGGTGACGCGGTGATCAGTAGCGGTAGTGATCCGGCTTGTAAGGGCCTTCGACCGCCACGCCGAGGTAGTCGGCCTGGTCCTTGGTGAGGGTCGTCAGCTTCACGCCGATCTTCTCCAGGTGCAGGCGCGCGACTTCCTCGTCGAGCTGCTTCGGGAGGCGGTAGACGGTCTTCTCGTACACATCCTTGTTCGCCCACAGGTCGATCTGCGCCAGCGTCTGGTTGGCGAAGGAGTTCGACATGACGAAGCTCGGGTGGCCGGTGGCGCAGCCCAGGTTCACCAGGCGGCCTTCGGCCAGCAGGAAGATCGCGTTGCCGTTCGGGAACACGAACTTGTCGACCTGCGGCTTGATGTTGATGCGCTTGGCTTCCGACGCGTACAGCGCATCCACCTGGATCTCGTTGTCGAAGTGGCCGATGTTGCAGACGATGGCCTGGTCCTTCATCGCCTTCATGTGCTCGAGGGTGATGATGTCCTTGTTGCCGGTCGTGGTGACGTAGATGTCGGCCTGGCCCAGGCTATCCTCGACGGTGTTGACCTCGAAGCCTTCCATCGCGGCCTGCAGTGCGCAGATCGGGTCGATCTCGGTGACGATGACGCGGGCGCCATACGCGCGCAGCGAGTGCGCCGAGCCCTTGCCGACGTCGCCGTAGCCGCAGACCACGGCGACCTTGCCGGCCAGCATCACGTCCATCGCGCGCTTCAGGCCGTCGGCCAGCGACTCGCGGCAGCCGTACAGGTTGTCGAACTTCGACTTGGTGACCGAGTCGTTGACGTTGATCGCGGGCACCAGCAGCTTGCCCTGCTCGGCGATCTGGTACAGGCGGTGCACGCCGGTGGTGGTCTCTTCGGAGACACCCTTCCAGTCCTTGACCACGCGGGTCCAATAGCCGGGACGCTCCTTGGCGACGCGCTTCAACAGGTCCTTGATCACCTGCTCCTCATGGCTGCCCGACGCGCTGTTGACCCACGTCGTGTCGCCCCGCTCCAGCTCATAGCCCTTGTGGATCAGCAGCGTGACGTCGCCACCGTCGTCCACCACCAGCTCCGGGCCCGTCAGGGTGCCGTCGGGCAGGGTGAAGGTCAGCGCGTCGAGCGTGCAGTCCCAGTACTCTTCCAGCRTCTCGCCTTTCCAGGCGAACACCGGCGTGCCGCTCGCGGCGATCGCGGCGGCGGCGTGGTCCTGCGTCGAGAAGATGTTGCACGAGGCCCAGCGCACGKYGGCGCCGAKSKCCTKCAGCGTCTCGATCAGCACGGCSGTCTGGATGGTCATGTGCAGCGAGCCGGTCACGCGCACGCCCTTCAGCGGCTTGGTGGCGGCGTGCTTGCGGCGGATCGACATCAGGCCGGGCATCTCGTGCTCGGCGATGTCCAGTTCCTTGCGGCCCCAGTCGGCCAGGGAGATGTCGGCGACCTTGTAATCGCCTTCGGTGGAAAACTTGCGTACTGCGTTCATGGCTCTTGCTCCGGTCTGTGCGATCAGGGTCGCAGGGTATCCGGGCGCCGTTGCAGGTTCATTCCACCGAGCCTGGCCGGACTATGTGGAGAGTCCGCACAGGATGTGCAGGCTCTTGCGGAAGGATCCGCACATGTCACGGTCGCAGCGCCCCTCGGCGAAGGGTCGCCATTATATCGCTTGTTCCGGATGAAACGATGGCGCACGGCTCACGCCTGATCGGGTAGGCTCAGGCATGCTGCCCTGCAGCAGACCAGTTGTCTGTCCGAACAATACCAATCCAGACCAAACCGAACGACGGGATCCACGCCCCCGCATGAACAGCCCCCGCAGTCTCGAATTCGCCCCACCCGATGTTCCCCTGCGTGAAGACGTGCGCCGGCTCGGCGCGCTGGTCGGTGACATGCTGGCCGAGCAGGTTTCTCCGGAGTTTCTGGCAGGCGTGGAGCGGGTGCGCACCACGGCGATCGCGCGCCGCCAGGGCGGGGAGCCGCCCCAGATCCTGGCTGGACTGCTGGAGGGTCAGGCGCCCGAAGAGGCGGAGTCCCTGATCCGCGCGTTCAGCACGTATTTCCAGGTCGTGAACATCGCCGAGCGCGTGCACCGCATTCGCCGGCGCCGGGACTACCAGCGCACCGGCAGTGCCCGTCCACAGCCCGACGGCCTGCACGACACGCTGGCCAAACTGAAAGCGCAGGGCGTGAGCCTGGCGGAACTAGCGGAGTGGCTTCCGCGCATCGACGTGGAGCCCGTCTTCACCGCGCACCCGACCGAGGCCGTGCGCCGCGCGCTGCTCGAGAAGGAGCAGCTGATGGTCGCCAGCCTGATCAACGGCCTGGACGGCACGCGTACGCCCGGCGAACTGGCCACCGACACCGCGCGCTTCCGCATGGCGCTGACGTCGGCGTGGCAGACGGCCGATTCGTCGCCGGTGCGTCCTGGCGTGGAG
>NZ_JBGFFG010000087.1:0-9900 GCF_056175765.1 Pseudoxanthomonas sp. LjRoot204_2
TGGTAGAACAGGCGCAGTTCGTTGTGGTGGATGGCATTGACGATCTGCCGCGCGATGATGCTGTCGCTGCGTGCGGTGATCGCCGCGCCGCGCCGGTACAGGCGCACCAGGTTCATGCCTTCGTGCTTGGCCTGTTCCATCGCGCTCTCGGCGCATTGCAGCAGGCCAGACGGCGTGTCGGCATGTTCGGGACACAAGGCGATGCCCAGCGTGCCGGTCAGGAACAGCGTGTACGGCAGCACCGTCATCGGCAGCTCGATCTGCTCGCGCAGCAGCTCGCCGAAGCGTTCGGGCGGCAGGGTGCCGGGCGAGCGCGGCACGGCCACGATGAACTCGTCGCTGCCATGGCGCCAGGCGCGCGCCTCGGTCCCCAAGGCCTGCTGCAGGCGGTCGCTGAGGATCGCCAGGGCTTCGTCGCCGACTTCCACGCCCATGTTCTCGTTGATCGAGCGGAAGTGGTCGATGTCGACGTACAGCAGCATCAACGGCGTGCCGTCGTGGGTGGCGGCCTCGACCATGCGCAGCAGGTCGGGTTCGCYGGCCCCCAGGCGCGGCAGGCGGGGCAGGTGGGCGTGCTCGGAGTTCACGCGGGATCGGCGGATGTGGCGGGCAGGGACCCATAGGGTAGGCGAAGTCGCCATGGCGCGTCCGGGACGACGACCAGTTCGCCCCCCGCCGCGTTCGCCAGCGCCTGCAGCAGCGGCCGCGCATCCACGTCGGCCTGCACCTGCATGTCCACGGTGAAGCCGCCGCGGGGATCGGGATCGCCGTTGAGCGCGAGGATGATGCGGCCGCCCGCGTGGGCCACTTCCCGGGCGATGGTCTGGACGATGCGGAACGCGACCAGGGCACGGTCGGCGCCGGGTGCGTGGGGCAAGGATGCGAGTGTCAACGTGCTGCCGGGGAACAGGCGTTCGTACTCGGCCCGCAATGCGGCGTCGAGCCCGATCGAATCGAGTTGCGGCGGATGCAGCGTGGCATGCAGGTCGCGCACGAGGGCGACCGCCTCATCGCTTGCGCGGATGATCTCGCGCAGGTCCTCCTGGCGGATCTCCGCGTCATCCTCCGACTGCACCAGGTGCGCTCCCATGCGGATCGCCGACAAGGCCTGGCCGACCTGGTTGTGCAGGGCGCGCCCGACCCGGTGGCGGTCGGCTTCCTGCAGGTGGAAAAGCTGCAACAGCAGGTCGTCGGGAGAAGGCGGCATGGGCGCGGCGCGGGCGGGAACGGCGGCAGTATGCCAGTCGTGCCGCCGTGGCATGGCGGAGCGGCCCTGAATGCAGCGGGGCGGCCATCGCTGGCCGCCCCGTGCGTGTCATCCGGTGGCGGGGGTCAGAACAGCTCGACCGTGCCCGCGCCCATGTTCTGCTGGGCCACCGGCTTGTGCGGCGGACGTTCCCATTCGGTGCGCTGGTCGCGCAGGCGGTTGCCGATCAGGCGCAGCGCGCTGAGCAGTTCGTTGTCCGTCGCGCCGCCGGTACGGTGCAGCAGTTCCTGCAGGGCCAGCGCTTCCTTGTTGATCGCGGTCAGGCGGTCCAGGTGGGTCTGCGCACTGCCCAGCGACTGCGTGGCGATGTCCTCGAACTGCAGCGAGCGGACGGCATCGGCGACGCTGGCGTCGATGGCGTGGCCGCACATCGAGACTTCGCGCATGCCGTCGCCCAGCGAGGCGTTGATCGCCGCAACCTGGTTGAGCATGCCGGCGGCTTCGGAGCGGGCTTCACGCGAGCGGTCCAGGTCGCGCGAGGCCATGTTCGACACGGTGTCGCGGACCTTGGCAATGGATTCCTTCGAGCTGTGCGCCAGCTTGCGGATCTGCTCGTTGAAGGCGGTGGAGCGCTCCGACAGGTTGCGCACCTCGTCGGCGACCACCGCGAAGCCACGACCGGCTTCGCCGGCGCGCGCGGCTTCGATGGCGGCGTTCAGTGCCAGCAGGTTGGTCTGGTCGGCGATCGACTTGACGTCTTCCAGCAGCGAGAAGATGCCATCCAGGTGCTGCGCCATGTCGTCGATGTGGTGCACCGTGGTGCCGCTCTGGCCGGCGACCTGTTCCAGCGCCTCGACCAGCTGTTCCATGCGCTGGCTGGCGTTCTGGGCGAAGCGCGCCACGTCCACGCCGGCACGGTCGCCGTCGCCGTTGCGGTCGATGATCCGGGAGATGGCCGCACTCTGTTCGCGCGACTTGCGGTTCATCGCGTCGAAGCTGCCGCCGAGGTTGCTGACCGCCTCGCGGATCAGTTCCCGTGCGCGGTCGATCTCGCTGCGCGAGCCTTCGATCTCGTTGTTCACGAAGCGGCGCAGCTCGGTCAGCAGCGCATCCTGTTCACGCACCACGCTGGCATGCTCAGGGGAGATCTGGTGCGAATTGACGGCCGTCAGCCAGGCGAAGATCAGCCAGGCCAGCGTCAGCGACGTCAGCAACGCCCACTGCACGGCGTTGGGCCAGTCGAAGCCGACCGACAGCGGGAACAGCAGGGTCAGGAGAAGGGGTGCCGCAAGACGAACCAGGATGCGCGAGTACATGGGTGCTCTCTGATGAAGCTCACTGATGAGTATCGGCCGTGGGGAACGGCTCTTTAGGCGGGAAATCGCGCGGTTTTGCTGTGGCGGGCGATCTGTGACCGCCATTGCCGCTTGTGCGACCGGCGGTTGTGGGAGCGACGTAAGTCGCGATGCTCTTCGTTCAGGCATCGCCGTCGCGTCATCGCGACTTACGTCGCTCCCACATCAGGCTCGCAGCGGCGATGCCGCACGCTCAGGCAATCGCCGCCGCCAGGTCGAGCAGGCGTTGGGCGATGCGTTCCAGCGGCAGCGCCTCCTTGGCCGCGCCCAGGCGCATCGCGGCTCCGGGCATGCCCCAGACCACGCTGGTGGCTTCGTCCTGCACCAGGGTCGGCGCACCGGCCTGGCTCATCTCCAGCAGGCCGCGGGCGCCGTCGTCGCCCATGCCGGTCAGGATGGCGCCGACCGCATTGCCCCCCGCGCTCTGCGCCACCGAGCGGAACAGTACGTCGACCGCCGGCTTGTGGCGGTTGACGGCGGGGCCGTCGTCGATGCGGGCGCGCCAGCGCGCACCGTCGCGGATGATCCGCATGTGCTGGCCGCCCGGGGGCAGATAGGCGTGGCCGGGCAGGATCGCTTCGCCGTCGCTGGCTTCGCGCACGGCCATTGCCGAATGGCGGTCAAGGCGTTCGGCGAAGGCGCGGCTGAAGCCCGCGGGGATGTGCTGGGTCAGCACGATCGCGGGCGCGTCGGCGGGCATCTGTTCCAGCACCACGCGCAGCGCTTCGGTGCCGCCGGCGGAGGCGCCGATGGCGATCAGGCGGTCGGTGGTGCGGAAGCGCAATGCCGGCGGCGCCGGCAGTGCCGCATCGAGGTTCACGCGTGGCGCGCCGGTGCGGGCCAAGGGCCGTACGCGCGCCTTCGCCGCCGTCTTGACCTTGGCGATGATCTCGTCGGAATACGCCTGCAGTCCGCTGGCGACATCGAGCTTCGGCTTGGAAACGAAGTCCACCGCGCCCAGCGACAGCGCCTGCAGCGTGGTATCGGCGCCGCGCTCGGTCAGCGAGGAGATCATCACCACCGGCATGGGCCGCAGGCGCATGACGTTCTCCAGGAACGCCAGGCCGTCCATGCGCGGCATTTCCACGTCGAGCGTCATCACGTCGGGATTGAGCCGCTTGATCTTGTCGCGCGCCAGCAGCGGGTCCGCGGCGGAGCCGACGACCTCGATGCCGGGGTCGCGCGACAGGATTTCGGTCAGGATCTGGCGAACGACCGCCGAGTCGTCGACGATCAGCACGCGGCAAGGATTCGTACTCATCAGAACAGCTCCACGCCCCCGGTGACGGGCGCCCTGGACAGGCGCGCGCGCGCGGCGGATTCGGCGGCCAGCACTTCGGCATCGTGGGCGTGCGGCAGGCGCTGCACCACCGCGCGGCCGCTGTCGGCGAAGTACCAGACCTTGCGCGGATGGATGCCCCGCAGGTCTTCCGCCACCACCGGGATGCGCTCGGCATCGAGGTAACGGCGCACGAATTCGGCGTTGCGGGTACCGACCGGATTGCTCGTGAAGCCCTTCAGCACGTTGGCGCCCCCGAACACCTTGGCCTGCAGGCGGCTGCGCGCGGCGCCGCGCTTGAGCAGGTCGTTGATCAGCAGTTCCATCGCGTAGCTGCCATAGCGCGCGGGTGCGCCGTCGCCGACGTTGCCGTCCGGCAGCAGGAAATGGTTCATGCCGCCGAGTTTCAGCAGCGGATCGCGGATGCAGGCGGCCACGCACGAGCCCAGCACGGTGACCAGCGCGGTGTGATCGTTCACCACCAGGTACTGCGTGGGCAGCAGCTTGGCGGCATCGGTCTTGAAGCGGATGTCGTGGTAGCGCATCACGCTGCCATCGGCGAAGGCGGCCGCGGCGGCGCTCATGCGGCGGCCCCGGCGCGCCGGTACAGCGTGCGCCCGCAGGGCTGGATGATGTCCGCGGCGTGCAGGTAATTCTCCGAGTGCCCGGTGTACAGCATGCCGTCGTCGGCCAGGTGCGGCACGAGGCGGGTGAGGATGCTGCGCTGGGTCGGTTTGTCGAAGTAGATCATCACGTTGCGGCAGAACATCGCCACGAACGGGCCCGCCACGTCGTAGCGTGGCGCCAGCAGGTTGAGCGGACGGAAGTCGATCATCTGGCGCAACGCCGGATGCACGCGGCACTTGCCCTCGTTGGGGCCGCTGCCGCGCTGGAAGTAACGCCGCTTCAGCGCGTCGTCCAGGCCGGCGATGCGTTCGATCGGATACACGCCGCGTTCGCCGGTGGCCAGCACCTGCGTGTCGACGTCGGTGGCCAGGATGCGCACCGGCGGCGTCAGCGTGCCGTAGGCCTCGCAGGCCGAAATGGCGATGGAGTAGGGCTCCTCACCGGTGGAGGCGGCGCAGGACCAGATCTTCAGCGCTCCGTCGTTGCGCCGCTTGGCGAGTTCTTCCTGCAGGCGCTCGAAATGGTGCGGTTCGCGGAAGAACGAGGTCAGGTTGGTGGTCAACGCATTGGTGAAGGCCTGCCACTCGTCGCCGCCGTCCCGTTCCAGCTGGTCCAGGTAGTCCTTGAAGCTGCGCAGGCCCAGCGCACGCAGGCGTCGCGAAAGGCGGCCGTAGACCATGTCGCGCTTGCCGTCGGCCAGGGCGATGCCTGCCCGTTGGCGGATCAGGTCGGCGACGCGGCGGAAGTCGCGGTCATCGAACTCGAAATCACGCGCGCCGGTCGCGGCGGCGTCGTCGCGAGGGGGCGGGGCGGAGGTCCGTCGGGTCGAGGTAGCCGGAGCAAGGGGGCGGGTACTGACGGACATGGAGGTCTCGCAAGAGCGGGGTACTGGCGGTCATGCCGCCGGGGTCCGTCCTGTGGACGGGCCCCGGCGCGCGACCGGGACGATGCAAACCGCGTGCCTCAGAATTCCTGCCAGTCGTCACCGTCGGCAAGGGCGGGCTCCAGCACCGTCGAGGCGGTGCGGGCGACCGGCTTCGGCGTTGCGGCGGTCGGGGCGGCCGCGGCCTTGGCCGGCTTGGCGGCGGCCACGGGTGCGGAGTGGGCATGCAGCTTGAACACCGAGACGGACTCGCTGAGCGACTGCGCCTGCTCTTCCATCGAGCGGGCGGCGGCCGAGGCTTCCTCCACCAGCGCGGCGTTCTGCTGGGTGGTCTCGTCCATCTGGGTGATCGTCTGGTTGACCTGCTCGATGCCCGCCGACTGCTCCTGCGAGGCCGCCGAGATCTCGGCCATGATGTCGGTCACGCGCTGCACGCTGGCGACGATCTCGCCCATCGTCGCGCCCGCCTGGTTCACCAGCTTGGAACCGTCGGCGACCTTGTCCACGGACGTCTCGATCAGGCCCTTGATCTCCTTGGCCGCATTGGCCGAGCGCTGGGCGAGCGTGCGTACTTCGCTCGCCACGACCGCGAAACCGCGGCCCTGTTCGCCGGCACGCGCCGCTTCAACGGCGGCATTGAGCGCCAGGATGTTGGTCTGGAAGGCGATGCCGTCGATGACCGAGATGATGTCGGCAATCTTCTTCGAGGACTGCTCGATGTCGCGCATCGTGGTGACGACCTTGCCGACCACCTCGCCGCCCTGCGACGCGACGGACGCGGCGCCGATGGAGAGCTGGTTGGCCTGGCGGGCCGATTCCGCGTTCTGGCGCACGGTGGAGGTCAGTTCCTCCATGGACGCTGCGGTTTCCTCCAGGTTCGCCGCCTGCTGTTCGGTGCGACGCGACAGGTCCGCGTTGCCCGACGCGATTTCACCGGCGGCGGTGTTGATGGAGCCGGAGGCGTCCTGGATGCGGCCGACGATGTCGGTCAGCTGGGCGACGGTGGCATTCGCATCGTCGCGCATGGTGGCGAACACGCCGTGGAAATCGCCTTCCATGCGGGCGGTGAGGTCCCCGCGGGCGATGGCCTGCAGCAGTTCGGAAACTTCGGCCAGGTTGCCGTCGGTCGTTTCCATCAGCTGGTTCAGGCCGTCGATCATGTCGCGGAAGTCGTACTGGTACTTGTCCACGTCGCCGCGCTGGCTGAAGTCGCCGGAGGAGGCCGCCATGGCCAGGCGCTTGATCTCGCCGTTGATGGCCGAGAGGTTGGCCTTGGTGGCGTCCATCGTCTCGGTCAGGTTGGCCTTCTCGCCGGGCAGCTTGGGCATGTCCAGGCTCAGGTCGCCCACCGAGTAGCGCTGCATGATCTTCAGCGCGTCGCCGATGGCCTGCAGGTGCGAGGCGACCAGCGCGTTGGTGTCGCGCACCATGCGGCCGTATTCGCCCGGGAACGCGCTGTCGTCCATCCTGTAGCTGATCTGGCCTTCGTCGTGGCGTGCGGCCATTTCGCTCTGTGCGGCGATGACCGACTGCACCTGCGTCTGCATGCGCTGCATGGCGCTGAGCAACTGGCCGACCTCGTCGGAACGGCTGGTATCGATCTTGCCGTCCAGCTTGCCGGCGGAGACATCGTTGGCCACGCGCACGGCTTCGCCGACCGCATTGGCGATGGCACGGGCGAAGAACCAGGCCAGGGCAAGGCCACCGACAATGCCTGCCACCAGCATCACGACCATCAGCGTGCTGGAGGCCGTATAAGTGCTGTGGGCGTTCGTGCTGGCGGTCTTGGCCTGCTTGTCGACCACCGTGATCAACGTGGAGAGTGCAGCCGTCGCCTTGCGGTGCTGGTCGCGCGTCGCGCCGATGAACGTGTCCACGGCATCGTCCGGCAAGCCCAGGTCCAGCATCTCTTGAACGTCCGCGTAGGACTGCTGAGCCGCCTTCCATTCCTTGACGAAGCTGTCGTAAGCCTTTTTCTCGTCGGCGTCGGTGATCAGCTTGGCGTAGTCCTTGCTCGCCTGCTCGATCCTCTTCTCGGTTTCGCCGGCAAGTTTCCTTGCCTCGGCCTTGACGGCGTCGCTCGCGCGCACGTGCTGGCGATAGGAATTGGTCCGGTATTCGCCCAGCAGACTCTGCAGATCGCCGGCGGCCTTGACGCTGGGCACGACGTTGCCCGTCACTTGGGTGGTGACACCGTTCAACGAGTTCAGGCCGACGAACGCGGCGATGCCCTGGACCAACATCAGGGCCAGCACGACGCCGAAGGCCAGCATCATCTTCGTCGTCAGTTTGAGGTTCTTGATCCGCTGCATGGGGATTCTTTCCTTTACCGGGGCGCGCGCCGCGCCGCTCTCATTGGCAACCAGGGCGGGGCAGGGCGCGCGGCCCTGCCCGTGAAGCGGATCAGCGGATCGTCGCCAGCTTCAGGTTCGACGGCGAGCTCACCACGATCTCGGCACGCGACTGGTCGCGCTCGATGTTGCCGATCACGCAGACATCCTTGCCTTCCAGCTCTTCCGGCGCCGGCTTGAACTTGGCGCGGGCGTCGCCCGGAATGCGGGCAGTGAACGTGTGGCGCGGGAAGTTGCCGCCCATGTACAGGAAAGTCGGGGTGCCTTCGGTGTTCTCGGCGAAGCGGGCCTTGCCCACCTTTCCGCAGACGGTGCCGGCCTTGCCGGTGAAGCGCGCGGCCATGTCGGCGGGGATCGCATTGTCGATCTGCGACTGGCTGCTGGCCGGCGTGGGCATCATCAGGGCGGCGCCGGCGGCGACGAGGGACAGGGTCAGGACGGATGCGATCTTCATGCCAGTAACTCCGGAGGGGCAGGGATGGTGGGAAACACTCACCGCCTGAGATCGGCGCCCCGCCGCCAAACTTGAGACCTCGGACGCTTCAGGAAGCGGTGATGCGCACGAGTGGGAGCTGCATCACAGTTCGTGGCCGCTGGCGCGCGGCGGCGGCCCGGCTCAGGCCGTGGCGACGCTGTCCGCCACGACCTCGATGTCGCGCACCGATGCATGCGGATGTGCGTGCAGCCATGCTTCCAGCGGGCCCGCCGGGAGCGGCGGCGAAAACAGGTAGCCCTGCAGGACGGGGAAGCGCTGTTCGGTGAGGAAACGATGCTGGGATTCGGTTTCCACCCCTTCGGCAACCACCTTCATGCCCAGGCTCTCGCCGATGCGCAGGACGGAGGAGGTCAGCGTGCGGGCGATGGCGCTGGTGTCGATGTCGCGCACGAAGCTCTGGTCGAGCTTCAGCTCGCTGATCGGCAGGCGGTGCAGGTGGCTGAGGCTGGAATAGCCGGTGCCGAAGTCGTCCAGCGACAGCCGCACGCCGAGCACGTAGATGGCCTCGATGTTCTCCAGCACGTCCGGATCCGGATCGAGCATGACGCTTTCGGTGATTTCCAGCGTCAGGTCGGCCGGCACCAGGCCGTGTTCGTCCAGCAGGTCGGAGATCTGCAGCGACAGTTGCGGGTCGCGGAAATTGATCGCGGAAACATTGACCGACACGCGCGGGATGTCGATGCCGCGGCGGCGCCAGTCGGCCATCTGCGCGCATGCCCGGCGCAGCACCCACAGGCTGAGGTCGGCGATCAGGCCGCACTCTTCCGCGACGGGAACGAAACGCGACGGCGGAATCACCCCGAGATCGGCATGGTGCCAGCGCAGCAGCGCTTCGACGCCGTAAAGCTCGTGACCGTCGCCGCCGCCGACCTGCGGCTGGTAGTGCAGGTCCAGCTGGTCCAGCCGCAGCGCGTCGCGCAGCGCCGTCTCCAGCGAGACGCGCTCCTGTGCCACGCGGTTCATGTCCAGGCTGAAGAAGCGGAAGCTGCCGCCGCCGTCGCGTTTGGCGCGGTACATGGCCATGTCGGCGTGGCGGACCAGCAGGTCGATGTCGCGGCCGTCGTCGGGGAACATCGCCACGCCGATGCTGGCGCTGGGGTGCAGGGTCATCAGGCCTGCCGTCGTGGGGGCGGCGATGGCGCCCAGCAGGCGCTCGGCGACGCTGCCGGCCTGTTCCGTGCCGCACATCGGCAGTACGGCGACGAATTCGTCGCCGGCCTGTCGCCCGACGATGTTGATGCCGCCTAGTTCTTCGCTCAGGCGCGCGGCCACGTCACGCAGCAGGCCATCGCCGGCGGCGTGGCCTTGCGCGTCGTTGACCCGCTTGAAGCGGTCCAGGTCGATGAAGACCACGGCCGCGGTACCGTTGGCTTGTGCCACGTTGGCGAGCGCCTGCTCGGCCTTGGCGCTGAACATGATGCGGTTCGGCAGGCCGGTCAGGGTGTCGTAGAACGCCAGCTGGTGCACGCGTTCGTTGGTCTGTTCGCGCTCCAGCGTCAGCGAGCACAGGTGCAGGCAGGTGTCGGCCAGCCGCTCGTGCAGCTCGTCCGGTCCGCGGTTCTCGCGGTAGTAGAACGACAGCGTGCCGAGCACGCGACCGCTGCTCGACTTGATCGGGTGCGTCCAGCAGGCGTGCAGGCCCAGCGGCGTGGTGAGGTGGCGGGTGTTGGCGCACAGCGGGTCGCTGGCGATGTCCTTGACC
>NZ_JBGFFG010000088.1:0-9855 GCF_056175765.1 Pseudoxanthomonas sp. LjRoot204_2
CGGTTGCAGCGGTCGCGCAGCACGCAGATTCGCTCGTGCGTGCGTCAACGTGTCACGGTTGTTAGGAATTTGTTGACAGTGCATTGAAGCTTCTATATGACAGCGCTGTCAACCATGGTCGGAGAGGGACCAGACGATGCACGCGAACCACCCCACGAATTCTTGCGCGCGCCGTGTGCCGCGCAAGCAGCATCTCGCTGCAGCCTGCGCCCTCGCGCTGGCGTTTCCTGTCATCGCAAGCGCACAACAGGCGGCAGCGCCGGTCGATCCGACCGTCGAAACCCTCGATACGGTGAAGGTCACCGGCATCCGCGCCGCGATCGCCAATGCCGTCGAGACCAAGAATGAATCGACCTCGATCGTCGAGGCGATCTCCGCGGAAGACATCGGCAAGCTGCCCGACATCAGCATCGCCGATTCGATTTCGCGGCTGCCGGGCCTGACCATGCAGCGCCTCGATGGACGCGGCCAGGTGATCCACATCCGCGGCATGTCCGAACAGTTCGCCGGCACGCTGCTGAATGGCCGCGAGCAGGTCACCACCGGCGACAACCGCGGCGTGGAACTCGACCAGTACCCTGCCGAGCTGATCAATGGCGTCACGGTCTACAAGACGCCCGATGCGTCGCTGATCGGGCAGGGCATCTCCGGCACGGTCGATCTGCAGTCCATCCGGCCGCTGACGTTCGATGAGCGGCGCATCGTGTTCACCGGCCAGGGCGAAACGAATTCCTTCGACCAGCTCACCGAGGGCGGCGACAACAAGGGCTACCGCGTCTCGGCGTCGTACGTGGACCAGTTCGCCGACGACACCATCGGTTTCGCCATCGGCGTWGCGCGGATGGATGCCCCGTTCCAGGAAAAGCACTACAAGTCGTGGTGGTGGGCCAATACCGACATGTGGGGCGCACCACAGCCCGGCAAGCCGGTGGACGCGATCGCCCTGCAGGGCGCCGAAGCGTGGGTGAAATCGCGCGATACCACGCGCGACGGCGTCATGGCGGTCCTGGAATTCAAGCCGAACGACCGCTGGCACAGCGTGCTGGACGTGTACGCGTCGCGCTTCGACCAGGAGGAGTGGATGCGCGGTGCGATGTGGAGCAACGACCCCTGGTTCAACGGCGGCGCGGTCAGTTACAGCAACGTCAGCACGACGGACTACCACGGCACCCCGGTGGTCACCGGCGGCACGTTGAGCGGCATCCAGCCGGCGATCCGCAACGACAACAACACCCGCGAGTCGCGTCTGTTCTCGGCGGGCTGGAACAACGAGTTCAAGATCAGCGACACGTGGACGCTGACCAGCGACCTCAGCTACTCGCGCGCCAAGGTCGAGGAATCGAAGCTCGAAACCTACGCGGGCCGGCTGGGGGGCGTCTCGGCCGACTTCCGCGTGCGCCTGTCGCCCGGCTACGGCTACTACGCACTGCCCGACATGTCGGATCCCTCCGCCGTCTACCTTCGCGATCCGCAGAACTGGGGTCATGACGGTCGCCTCGAGGACAGCCACCAGAAGGACGAAATGAAGGCATTCCGCGTGGCCGTCAACCACGTGATCGAGTCCTCCGACTTCCTGCGCAGCTGGGATGCCGGCTTCCATGTCAGCAAGCGCACCAAGGAGAAGAGCGCGGAGGTGTACTTCGCCGACCTGCCGGGCCGCACGCCGACACTGATCGACCCTTCGCTGCTGTCCTCGCCCACCGATCTCGGCTTCGCCGGCATGGGTCACGTCATCACCTACGACCCGCGCGCGCYGCTGTCGCGCTACTACGACGTGTACATCAGCGAGTCCAACGACGACCTGCAGAAGGACGCGATCACCGAGGAGGACGTGAAGACGTTCTACTTCAAGGCCAACCTCGACATGGACCTCACCGATACGGTGCGCCTGCGGGGCAATGCCGGCGTGCAGTACATCCGCACGGACCAGACGTCCCAGGGCATCGTCATCCAGCAGAACGAGAACGGACAGGCACTGGTGGCCGGCACGGCGGGCGCCTCGTATGGCGACATCCTGCCCAGCCTCAACCTGGTCGCCGACTTCGGCAACGGCTGGAACCTGCGCTTCGGCGCGGCCCGCGAGATGATGCGCCCACGCATCAACGACATGGGCGCGCGCGCCAGCGTCTACGTGCAGACGTCGCAGGGCGGGCCGTCCGAATGGCGCGGCAGCGGCGGCAATCCGGCGCTGGAGCCCTATCGTGCGAACGCCTACGACCTTTCGATCGAAAAGTATTTCGGCGAAGCGAGCTATGTCGCCCTGGCGGCGTTCTACAAGGACATGGACTCGTACATCTACACGCGCGAGATTCCCTGGGACTTCTCCGGCTACGACTACGAAGGCACCGAGCCACCGGCTTCCCCCTTGGGCGTGTTCTCCACACCCGCCAATGGCACCGGTGGCTACATGCGCGGCTACGAATTCTCGACCGCGCTGGGCGGCGAGCTGCTGCACGATGCCCTCGACGGGTTCGGCCTGCTGCTGAATGCGTCGTACACGGAGTCGTCGATCGATCCCGACGGCCCGGGCATCGGATCGGGCACCGATACGTTCCCGGGCTTGTCCAAGATCGTCGCCAACGCCACGGTGTACTACGAGAAGCACGGCTTCTCGGCGCGTGTCAGCCAGCGTTTCCGCGATCCCTACCGTGGTGAGTACGGCTCGATCTTCAACCAGCGCACCTACCGCTACACGTTGAACGAACGCACCATCGACCTCCAGCTGGGCTACGACTTCCCGGAGTCGAGCCGTCTGTCGGGCCTGTCGATTCTGTTCCAGGTGAACAACGTCAACAACGAGCCCTTCCGCACCGAAGTCAGCTCCGGCACGCATCCGAACCTCTTCTTCCCGGAGGAATACACCGAGTACGGCCGCCAGTACCTGCTGGGCTTCCGCTACAAGCTGTGATCCCCGGGCCGTATTGACCATCGCCGTACCTGGCGGGACGCAGCGCAATGCCTGCGTCCCGCCGGGCTGTCACCCAGGCGCGGATCCTGTCGGGAGTCCCTGCGCGCCGCCACCAAGGAGAAGTGCGTGAATCCGATCCGAATGACCCTGCTCGGAGCCAGTCTTCTGGCCTGCATGTCGTGTACGGACAAGAAGCAACCCGAACCGGCAGCCGCCGCGGCGACACCGCGCGATGCGGCGGAACTGAAGGACTGGCCGGCGCTGAAAAGCAGCTTCGCCAAGGATGCCGCCGTGGAAGCGCGCGTGGCCGAGATCCTGGCCAGCATGACGCTGGAGCAGAAGATCGGCCAGATGGTGCAGCCTGAAATCAAGGCGATCACGCCCGCCGAAGTGCGCACGTACTACATCGGCTCGGTGCTCAATGGCGGCGGCTCCTGGCCGGCGATGAACAAGCGGGCCAAGGTGGAGGATTGGGTCAAGCTGGCGGACGCTTATTACGACGCATCCATGTCGACCGATGCGAAGATCCCCGTGCCGGTGATCTGGGGGACCGATGCCGTGCATGGCCACAGCAACGTGTACGGCGCGACCATCTTCCCGCACAACATCGGCCTGGGTGCCGCGCACGACGTCGAACTGATCGAGCGCATCGCCGAAGCCACGGGACAGTCCACGCGTGCCACTGGCGTGACCTGGACGTTTGCCCCGACGGTCGCGGTCGCGCAGAACGCGCGCTGGGGCCGGACGTATGAAAGCTATTCCTCGCAGCCGGCATTGATCCGCGAGTACGCCGCCGCGTACGTCAAGGGCATGCAGGGCATGCTGGACAAGGACGGCAATGTCGTCGCCACTGCCAAGCATTTCATCGGCGATGGCGCCACTGACGGCGGCAAGGACCAGGGCAACGCCACGGTCACGCAGTCCACGATGATCAACGTCCACGGCCAAGGCTACTACGGGGCCATCGAGGCCGGCGTGCAGACCGTCATGGCGTCGTTCAACAGCTGGAACGACGTCGCTGCCGGCAAGGACTACGGCAAGATGCATGGCGCACGCGACCTGCTGACGGTGGCGTTGAAGGACAAGATGGGCTTCGACGGTTTCGTCGTGTCGGACTGGAACGGCATCGGCCAGGTGACCGGCTGCAGCGACGACAGCTGCCCGCAGGCCATCAACGCCGGCATCGACATGGTGATGGTCCCCGACAAGTGGAAGACCTTCATCGCCAATACCATCGCGCAGGTGAAGTCGGGCGAGATCCCGCAGGCGCGCATCGACGACGCCGTCACCCGCATCCTTCGCGTCAAGCTGCGCGCACGCCTGTGGGAACACAAGCCATCCGCCAGCCAGTTCGCCGGCAAGCCGGAATCGCTGGTGCACCGCGATCTCGCACGTCGCGCTGCGCGGGAGTCGCTGGTGCTGCTGAAGAACGACGGCGCCACGCTGCCGCTGAAGAAGGGGCAGCGCGTGCTGCTGGTCGGCAAGAGCGCCGACAGCATCTCCAACCAGACCGGCGGCTGGTCGCTGACCTGGCAAGGTACCGACAACACGAATGCGGATTTCCCGAACGCGGACAGCATCGCGGCCGGCCTGCGCGAGCAACTCGGCGACGCCAACGTCGTCCTGCGCGACAGCGCCGAGGGTGTTGACCCGACCAGCTACGACGTCATCGTCGCGGCGATCGGCGAAACGCCGTATGCCGAGACCAACGGCGACATCGTGCCGTCCGATTCGATGGCCCACAGCCGGCGCCACCCCGAAGACCTGGCGGTGCTGAAGGCCGCTGCGGCGACGGGCAAGCCGGTGGTCACGGTGTTCCTGTCCGGGCGCGCGTTGTACGCCAACGACCTGATCAACCTGTCGAACAGTTTCGTCGCGGCCTGGCTGCCGGGCACGGAAGGCAAGGGCGTCACCGACGTTCTGGTAGCGGGAGCGGACGGCAAGGCGGCACACGACTTCCGCGGCAAGCTGACGTTCCCGTGGCCCGCCGTCGCCTGTCCGAAGGCGGACAGCACGCCGCAGTTCGCGTTGGACAGCGGCCTGCGCTACGGCGACACGAAGACGGTCGGCAAGCTGCCGGAAGATGCGACGGCCAGCTGCGGCGATGCAACTGCGCTGGGCATCTTCAAGCAGTCCGACATCGCGCCCTTCAGCCTCCAGATGGCGGCGGGTAATGAAGAGAAGGCGGTGGGCTCGGACATGAACACCGTCCAGCGCTGGCCACAGGCCAAGCCGGCCTTGCAGGTGGCGACCGTGCAGGTCAACACCCAGCAGGACGCGAAGGAAGTGACCTGGCTGGCGCCCGCGCGCTTCTTCGCCCGCAATCCGTCGAACAACAACCTGGCGGCGATGGCGACCGCGCGTGGCGTGGTGCAGTTCGATGTCGTGGTGAAGCAGGCACCGACCAAGCCGGTACAGTTCACCGTCGGCTGCGGTGCGAACTGCGGCGCCAGCCTCGATCTGACCGCGACGTTCTCCGGTGATGCCATCGGCAAGAAGCAGACGGTCAAGGTTCCGCTGGCCTGCTTCGGCAAGCTCGGAGCTGACCTGACCGGTGTCGACACGCCTTTCAGCATCAGCGCCGATGCGCCGTTCGCAGCCGCTTTCACCAACATCCAGGTGGTGGCCGGTGCCGCCGACGGCGCCGATGTGGTGAAGTGCGCCCGGTAATCCAGCCACGCCCCATGGCCGCAGGGCCCCGGGGCGCGGCTGACGCAGTGCAAGTTGCAATCGCGCGGCCGCTCCGTAGGCTGGCCGCTCCGTCCGGATCCTCTTCAAGCAGGCATACCAATCCATGACCACACAAACCACCCGATGGTCGCAGTTCGGCGTGCTGATCACCGTGTTCTTCTTCTGGGGTTTCGTTGCCGCCAGCAACGACATCCTGATCCCGGTGTTCAAGAAAGCGTTCAACCTGACGCAGGCGCAGAGCCAGTACGTCGCCTTTGCGTTCTACGTGGCCTACACCGTGGGGTCCCTGATCTACGTGGCGGTCTCGAAGCTGATCGGCCTCGATCTGCTCAACAAGATCGGCTACAAGAACGGCATCTGCCTGGGGCTGGTCATTTCGGCGCTCGGCACGCTGCTGTTCTATCCGGCCGCCAACACCGGTTCGTTCGGCCTGATGCTGTCGGGTCTGTTCATCGTCGGCCTCGGATTCTCACTGCAACAGATCGCCGCCAATCCTCTGGCGATCGTCATGGGCGATCCGAAGACCGGTGCGCAGCGCCTGACGATGGCGGGTGGCATCAACAATTTCGGCACCACCATCGGCCCGCTGCTGGTCAGCCTGGCCATTTTCGGCAGCGTGCTGAGCGGCAACACCGAAGCCAGCATCGAAAGCGTCAAGACGCCGTACTTGGTGCTGGGTGTCGCCTTCATCCTGGTGGCCGTCTTCCTGAAGTTCTCCTCGGTGCCCAACCACATCGACCTGGAGAAGCTCTCGGAGACCGAGGCGCAGGACAGCAGCAAGCTGATCCACAAGAAGTCGGCGCTGGCGTACCCGCAGCTGGTGCTGGGCATGATCGCCATTTTCGTCTACGTCGGCGTCGAGGTTTCCACCATCAGCAACCTGCCGGCATATCTTGAATCGCCGGAGGGGCTGGGTCTGGATACCTCGCAGATCGCGCCGTTCGTGTCGCTGTACTGGGCCAGTTTGATGATCGGGCGCTGGGGCGGTGCGGCGGGCGCGTTCAATGTCAGTTCCGGAGCCAAGCGCTGGCTGACGCTGCTGCTGCCTTACCTGGCGTTCGGCGTATTCCTGGCCGTCAACGCCATCATGCGCCACGAGGTGTCCCAGTTCTTCGGCTACGCCGCCGTCATCGTGCTGATGATCCTGGCCACGCTGGCGAGCAAGGGCAATCCGGCGCGCATGCTGCTGTACTTCGCGTTCTGCGGCATCGCTGCACTGCTGATCGGCATGTTCACCACCGKCTGGACCAGCGTGGTGGCCTTCATCAGCGTGGGCCTGTTCTGCAGCACCATGTGGCCGTGCATCTTCGCGCTGGCCATCACCGGCCTGGGCGACAAGACCAACCAGGGCAGCAGCCTGTTGATCATGATGATCATGGGGGGCGGCTTCGTCAGCATCGCGCAGGGCGCGCTGGCCGACAAGGTCGGCATCCACTACAGCTTCATCGTCGGCGTGTTGTGCTTCGCCTACCTGGCGTACTACGCCATTGCCGCGACCCGCACACTGCGCAACCAGGGCATCGATCTGGACAAGCTGGCGGCCGGCAACGGTCATTGAGTGCATGCGCGCCGGAGAGAGGCCGGCGCGTGTCCCCAGCCACCTGGCTACTCTCCAGCCAGGTGGCTTTTCTTTTTTTTGCCTCCCCTTTGCGCCGCGGCCGTAAAGGCGCACCATCGGCGCCGGGCTGGGAAAGCGGGAACGGCGATGGCGACCGAGAGGCGGGGTGGCGGCACGCGTCGGTGGGCGATACGGATCGCGCTGGCGGTGGTGTTCGTAGGGGTGGGGACATGGACCGCGTTCCAGCTGAGCCCGTTGCCCTCCGTGCTGCTCATCCGCTGGGCGTTCGATCGCGGCGCGGCCGATGCGTCCGATGCCCTGCGCAAGCATCTGCCCCCGGGCGTCACCGAGAAGCGCGCCCTGTCCTACGATGCGACGGATCCCGATGCGCTGCTCGACGTCTACTTCCCCGCGGACGTGCAGGGAAGCACCCGGCGGCTGACCACGGTGGTGTGGGTGCACGGCGGGGGTTTCGTGTCCGGTCGCCGGGAGGACGTCGCCAACTACCTGCGCATCCTCGCCGCACGGGGCGTCGTGGTCGTCAACGTGGACTACTCGATCGCGCCCGGCGCGACGTGGCCCACGCCTGCGCGGCAGCTGAATGCGGCGCTGGCCTATGTGCAGGAGAATGCAGGCGATCTGAATGTCGATGCCAGCCGCATCGTGCTGGCCGGGGACTCGGCAGGCGCGCAGATCGCGGCCGAAGTGGCGACCATCACCACCTCACCCGAGCACGCCAGTCGTGTCGGCATCACCCCGGCCCTGCGAGCGGGACAACTCGCGGGCACACTGCTGTATTGCGGTCCCTACGATGCCGGCCTGGTCGAGTGGGGCAGCCCGTTCGCAGGCTTCATGCGTACCGTCCTGTGGTCGTACCTTGGCCGGAAGGACTTCCGAGACGATCCCCGGTTGCACACGTTCTCTGTCGTGCACCACGTCACCCCGGCCTTTCCACCAACCTTCATCAGCGCAGGCAACGCCGATCCTCTGGAACCGCACTCACGTGCGCTGGCCGCCGCGCTGGAAGAGCAGGGAGTCGCCGTGGACGCCCTGTTCTTTCCGAAGGACCATGTTCCCGCACTGGGCCACGAATACCAGTTCAATCTCGACAGCGATGCCGGGCGCATGGCCATGGAGCGAAGCGTCGCCTTCCTTGATCGCGTGACGCGGTCCCCGCGCGACGCGCCGTGATGCCGCATCACCCTGCCAGCGCCATCCCGGGGTCGACGCCGCGCGGCGGCTGCACAGGCTGACGGTCCACATACCGGCACAGCAGTCCCGCACGCTGGCGGGCCCACTGGGTAGCCCAGCCGATCGCACGCTCCTCGCAGCGAACCGCCATCTCGAACGGCGAAATGTCGCCCATGTCGACCAGCACGCGCAGCACCAGGCCCGCGTTGACGGGTCGCACCTCGGCAATCGCAGTGTCATCCACTCGGAGTTCGTGGCCGGCGTCGGTGCGGTGCCAGGCGAAGCGTTCGGGAAGGACATGCGGGGATGTCTTCATGACGATGTTCACGCGCGTGTTCCGGAGCTGAGATGCCGCAGACGTTGGGGCAAGGCACGTGGAGGCGGTGTCAACATCCCGTGCCCCGGCATGCAGCATCGTTTCAGCGTTCAGCGTCGGCTACTACGTGTCTGGATCGCGTGAGCATGCTGCCCGCTCAGGTCTTCTGTCCGGCACAGGGCGTGCTTGCCGATAGGGGTAGCGGACGGCCTGCCGCGCGCCACAGAGCACCCCGGTCGCCCAGTCCCATCTGTTCACCGAGTCCGATGCCATGCCCCCCGACGCGAATTCCCGCACGATCCTCAGGATCTGCGGTGCCTCCCTGATCCTGCTGGCGACGTGGTTGCATGGCAATGGAAAGGGCTTCGAGCGCGGCCAATCACGATGCATGACGCAGCCCTCGTCTGCGGAACGGATGCGACAAGATTCCCGCTCTGCGCCGATCACAGCGGCATCGCTGCCGATCCGCACGTCTCCCGCGATCGCGTTGCGCTAGCGCGGCGGGCAGCGACCTTCGGCCCACGCCGCTCCGGCCGCATCGCGAGCGTCACCTGCCGCTGCAGCTTCTGCCAGGCTCTGCCGGTTCTTCTCGGTAGGCGAGGCCACGGCGCGCTGTCGCAGCTCCTAGTAATCCTTGTCGACCCGCGGCGCGGCACGCTGCGATTGCCTAACATCAACGCATGCGGGCGCTGGTTCGTTGCATGCGAATCCGCCGCGCGCGCGACGCGGCGGCCGGCTAGAAGCGCGTACCCGCCGGCAGGTAACGCCACTGGCCTGCCGGCATCTTCGACAGCGCCACGCGGCCGATGCGCAGGCGCCGGATCGAGACGACGTCCAGGCCGCCTTCGCGGCATCGGTGGCGCAGTTCGCCGGGCTGCACGTTCTTGATCGCGAAGCGCAGGCGCACTTCGTTCTGCCAGCTGACCTTGCAGGGCGCGAGGCCCTGGCCCCGATAGGCCGCCACGAGACCGATGCGGCTGAGCGTGTAGGGGTCGGTCGCGCCTCGGACCTCCACCACGAACTCCTGCTCGATCTGCGCGTAGTCTTCGGACAAGCGGCGCCACACCCGGCCATCCTGGCTGAGCACGACCAGGCCACTCGCTTCGTCGTCCAGCGGCACGAGCGGCGTCAGGCGATGGAAGTGGCGTTTCAGCGGGCGCACGCCGCTGTTGTCACCGTCCATGTGTGCCT
>NZ_JBGFFG010000089.1:0-9848 GCF_056175765.1 Pseudoxanthomonas sp. LjRoot204_2
GCGCCGCTCCGTCCGCGCCAGGTTCTGCAACAGCAGGAACAGCAGCAGCCCCAGGCCGATCCCGCACACGGTCAGCAGCACGATGGACGCCAGGCCGGGCAATGCGTCGCGCAACGGTGGCGACTGCAGTACCAGGCGCCACTCGCTGCCCAGCAGCCGCAGTTCGCGCTGAGCGGTGAAGGCCGGCTGCCAGTCGCCCCGGTAGCGGTCGTGCAACGCYCGTGTCTGGTAGATCGGCTCGCCACCGTGATCGCGGGCGAGCAACTGCAGGTCGAACTCGTCGCCGCCGGAGCGACCGACAGCATCTTCCACGACCCGTTGCCAACCGAAGCCGGCGGTGGCGAAGCCACGCAGCAGGCGCCGTCGTGCCTCCACGCTGGCGCGTGCGGCGACGGGGTCGGCGTACACCGGCGCGTACAGCAGGAAGCCCGCCAGGCCGGTACTGCCCTTGGTGGCATCCCCCAGCGCGACCAGCGGCGCGGCGGCCAGCTCGCCACTGTCGCGCGCCGACGCGATGGCCTGCGCGCGCACGGCTTCGGCCATCACGTCGCGGCCGAGCAGGGGACGCATGCCCGGTACATCGGGATAGAGTACGTCGATCACCACGTATTCGCTGCGATCGCCCCCAGGGTGGATGGCGAACGCATCGCCGTACCGAGCGCGCTGGGTCGTGACGTATGCATCGCGTTCGGCGTGCGTCACGCGACGCGCGAACCCGAGTCCATGCACGGCCGCCTGGCGCGTCGGCATCTGCAGTTTTTCAACGAATACGTAGAAGCTGTCGCGTTCGATGTCCTGCCGGCCTTCCAGCACGGCGGCGGCGGCACGCACGGTGTCTTCGTACGCATTCATGTTGGCCGAGATCGCGGTGGCTATCGCGTCGGCGCGCGCCTCGAACTGCGCGCGGGCGTGTTCCTGCGCCTGCCGCCACTGGGTGGCACYGGACCACAGCGACAGCAGGCATGCGATGACCAGGATGCCCCATGCCAGCGAATCGAGGTTGCGCTGCCGCAGCCGGGCAGCGGCGCCCGACCCGCTGAACGCCCGCAGTTCCGATGCCCGGTCCGCGCCAGATTCCACGCGATAGACCCCCCGCTGCTGCCGTGGGGCTATGACGCCACGATCCCGCTACCGCTGCAAGCATCTCCGCACCGCAAACGGCTCACACTTTCGCGGCGCTCAGCGCAGCGGCATGCGCGCCGACAGCGTCGGCCAGTACTCGGGGGGCTTGCGTGCGCGGGTGCGCTGTTCGTAGTCGTAGCCCAGTGCGATCAGCCGCGCTTCGCTCCAGGCGGTTCCCATGAACACCAGGCCCAGGGGCAGGCCATCGCTGTGGCCCATCGGGACGGTGAGGCTGGGATACCCCGCCACGGCCGCTGCGCTGTAACCGGCGCCGGGAAAATGATCGCCGGTCTTGTGGTCGGTCAGCCAGGCGGGGCCCGTCGTCGGCGCGATCAGTGCGTCGAGTTGCTGCGCCTTGAGCGCGGCATCGATGCCCTCAGGTCCGGCCAGCCGGCGCGCCCGGCTGCGCGCGGTGATGTAGGCGGCTTCGCCGAGTCCGCCCTTGGCATTCGCCTGCTCGAACAGTTCCTGGCCGAAGTACGGCATTTCGGAGACGCGGTAACGTTCGTTGTAGCCGATCAACTGGGTCAACGTGGTCAGCGGGGCTTGGCGCTCGGTGAGATAACGCTCCACGCCGTGCTTGAACTCGTACAGCAGCAGCTCGAGTTCGTCGGCATTCCATTGGCCGTCGGTGGGAATCTCCGCATCGACGACGGTCGCGCCTGCCTCACGCATCACCTGGATGGCGATGTCCAGCGCGGCGGCGGCGTCGGGATGGATAACCGCCTTGCTGCGCAGCACGCCGATGCGCGCACCTTTCAGTGCGCCGGGTTTGAGTCGCGCACTGAAGTCGAGGGTCGTGTTCCAGGCGGCCTGGGTGGTCGCCGCATCCGCGGTGTCCCGACCGGCCAGGGCGGCCAGCAGCAAGGCCGCATCCGACACATTGCGTGCGATGGGGCCGGCGGTGTCCTGGCTGTGCGAGATGGGCAGGATGCCCTGCCGGCTGACCAGGCCGACGGTCGGCTTCAGTCCCACCACACCGTTGATCGCGGCAGGGCAGACGATGCTGCCGTCGGTCTCGGTGCCCACACTGACCGCGACGAGGTTGGCCGACACCGCGACCGCGCTGCCCGAACTCGATCCGCACGGATTGCGGTCCAGTGCATAGGGATTGCGCGTCTGCCCGCCACGGCCGCTCCAGCCCGAGGTGGAGTGCGATGAGCGGAAGTTCGCCCACTCGCTGAGGTTGGCCTTGCCGAGGATGACGGCACCCGCGTCGCGCAGGCGCCGGACCAGGAAGGCATCCCTGGCCGGCCGAAAATCCTTGAGCGCCAGGGAACCGGCCGACGTCGCCATCGGCACCGCATCGATGTTGTCCTTCAGCAGGACCGGGATGCCGTGCAGCGGGCCGCGAATGGCATTGGCGCGGCGTTCCACGTCGCGCAGTGCGGCCTCTTTCAGCGCATCGGGGTTCAGTTCGATGACCGCATTCAGCTGAGGCCCCGCCTTGTCGACGGCGGCGATCCGGTCCAGGTACGCCTGCGTCAGGCGACGGCTGTCGAGTTCACCGGACTGCATGCGGGACTGCAGGTCGGCGATGTCGAGCTCGGCATAAAGGAAATCGGTCGGTGCGGCGGGCGCCGTCGCATCGGGCGTCGTCGCCGGCTGGCAGGCAGCCAGGGCGAGCACCATCAGGCCGAGCGGCAGCAGGAATCGACGCATGCGGGCATCTTGGCAGGGTTGCCGCGCAGGCTACGCAGCGGCCGCCCCGCCCGTCAAATCACCTTGCGGCGACGGATGTCCCGCCACAGCACCCACACGATCACCAGGTTCACGATCAGGAGCGCCCAGGTGTGCCAGCCCGGATGGTGGTACAGCGCATAGACGTCCAGCGGAAGGTAGGCGGCGGACCCGAGGCAGCCTAGCCACGACGCCCAGGCGCGGGCACGCCACAGGCCCCAGCCTTCCAGCAGGCGCATGCCGGCGTAGAGCGCGATGATCAGCACGGCCACGTGGACCGACTCGGGGTTGATGCGGTCCAGCCACTGGCTCATCACGCCGGGACCAGCGTCGGGGATGAAGCCGGTGACGATCGCCTGCACGCTCTCGCGCAGGCGATCCGGGCCGAACGCCAGCAGTCCGCCGGCGAAGGCGAGGGCCAGCACGCCCTTGGCGCCCTCGAACAGGGCGATGGCGTGCAGCCCAGGGTGCGCCTTGGGGTCCGGGTTGTAGGCGGTGTCGTCCAAGGCGCGGCGCGGCGGTCAAGCCGCGCGGGAAGCGCGCTTGCGGTCGCTCTCGGTCAGGAACTTCTTGCGCAGGCGGATTTCCTTCGGCGTGATCTCGACCAGCTCATCGTCGTCGATGAAGTCCAGCGCCTGCTCCAGCGAGAACTTGATCGCCGGGGTCAGCTGGATGGCATCATCCTTGCCCGAAGCGCGCATGTTGGTCAGCGGCTTGGTCTTGATCGCGTTGACGGTCAGGTCGTTGTCCTTGGAGTGGATGCCGATCAGCTGGCCTTCGTACACGTTGTCGCCCTCGGCGGCGAACAGCTTGCCGCGCTCCTGCAGCGGGCCGAGCGAGTAGGCCGGCGTCGCGCCCGGCGCATTGGCGATCATCACGCCGTTCAGACGCTTCGCGATGGCGCCCTGTTCCTTCGGGCCGTAGTGGTCGAACACGTGGAACAGCAGGCCCGAGCCCTGGGTCAGCGTCTTGAATTCGTTCTGGAAGCCGATCAGGCCGCGCGCCGGGATCTGGTAGTCCAGGCGCACGCGGCCCTTGCCGTCCGGCTCCATGTTCTTCAGCTGGCCCTTGCGGACGCCGAGCTTCTCCATCACGCCGCCCTGGTGGTTCTCTTCCACGTCGACGACGAGCTGCTCGATCGGCTCCATCTGCTGGCCGTCGATTTCCTTGATGATCACTTCCGGGCGCGACACGGCGAGCTCATAGCCTTCGCGACGCATGTTCTCGATCAGCACCGACAGGTGCAGTTCGCCGCGGCCGGAGACCAGGAACTTGTCCGCGTCTTCCAACTGCTCGACCTTCAGCGCGACGTTGTGCACGGTCTCGCGTTCCAGGCGCTCCTTCAGCTGGCGGCTGGTCAGGAACTTGCCGCCCGACAGGTCCTTGTGGCCGGCGAACGGCGAATTGTTGACCTGGAAGGTCATCGAGATCGTCGGCTCATCGACGGTCAGCGCCGGCAGCGCTTCCGGGGTGTCCAGCGCGCAGACGGTGTCGGAGATCGTCAGGTCCTGGATGCCGGAGATGGCGACGATGTCGCCGGCTTCGGCGCTGTCCTGCTCGATGCGCTCCAGGCCCAGGAAGCCCAGCACCTGCAGCACCTTGCCCTGGCGCTTCTTGCCTTCACGGTCGATCACGGCGACCGGCATGTTCTTCTTCAGCGTGCCGCGCTGGATGCGGCCGATGCCGATCACGCCGACGAAGTTGTTGTAGTCCAGCTGGCTGATGCGCATCTGGAAGGCGCCTTCCGGATCGACTTCCGGCTTCGGCGCGTGCTTCATGATCGCTTCGTACAGCGGCGTCATGTCGCCGCCGCGCACCGTGTCCTCGAGGCCGGCATATCCGTTCAGGGCAGAGGCGTAGACGATCGGGAAATCCATCTGCTCGGGCGTGGCACCCAGGCGGTCGAACAGGTCCCACACCTGCTCCACGACCCACTCCGGACGCGAGCCGGGGCGGTCGACCTTGTTGATCACCACGATCGGCTTGAAGCCCATCGCGAACGCCTTCTGGGTGACGAAGCGCGTCTGCGGCATCGGGCCGTCCATCGCGTCCACCAGGATCAGCACGGTGTCGACCATCGACAGCACGCGCTCGACCTCGCCGCCGAAGTCGGCGTGGCCGGGGGTATCGACGATGTTGATGCGGTTGCCGTTCCAGGTGATGGCGGTGTTCTTCGCCAGGATCGTGATGCCACGTTCCTTTTCCTGGTCGTTGCTGTCCATCACGCGCTCGGCCAGCACGGTGCGCTCGGAGAGGGTGCCGGACTGCTTCAGCAGCTGGTCGACGAGGGTGGTCTTGCCATGGTCGACGTGCGCGACGATCGCGATATTGCGGAGGTTTTCGATGGACATGGATTCTGGGATCGGAAAAGCGCACCCGGATACCCCTTCGACGGGGCAGGCGCGAGGACGTGGGCGGAAAGAAGCGGCGTATTATAGCGGGCTATGGTGCGCTAAGCACCTGATTTATCGAAAAACGCCTGAATGGATGCCGCCGCACGGGGCCCGCCCTTGAAATCCCCTGACGGCGCCGTGATCTGGCAACGGGGCAGGGCCTGCGTGACGGGTCCGGCTTGCGCATCGCAGTCCCGGCCATCAGTGGCCGGGTGGCGGGACGGATGCTTTCCTTCTTGCCCCGCCGCCAGGGCGGGGCAGGGGAGAGAGCCGCCGATGTCCCGCCGTTCCCTCTTTTACCCCTGGAGAACCGTTCCATGAGTCAGCTGACTGCCACCTTCGACACCTCGCGCGGCCCGATCACGATCGAGCTGTACCCCGACAAGGCCCCGCTGACGGTGGCCAACTTCGTCAACCTGGCCAAGCGCGGCTTCTACGACGGCCTGAACTTTCACCGCGTGATCCCCGATTTCATGATCCAGGGCGGCTGTCCGGAAGGCTCGGGCCGGGGCGGCCCGGGTTACCGCTTCGAGGACGAAACCACCAACGGCGTCCGCCATGAGCGTGGCGTGCTGTCCATGGCCAATGCCGGCCCCAGCACCAACGGCAGCCAGTTCTTCATCACCCACGTGCCCACGCCGTGGCTGGACGGCAAGCACACCGTGTTCGGCAAGGTCACCGAAGGCCTGGACGTGGTCGACGCGGTGAAGCAGGGTGACCTGATCACCAAGGTGACCATCAGCGGAGACGCCGACGCGGCGCTGGCCGCCAAGGCCGACCGCGTGGCGGAGTGGAACCGCATCCTGTCGGCGTGATCGAATGGAAGGGCCGGTCATCGTACCGGCCCTTTCTTTTTGTGGAGMACCACCATGAAGGACCATTGCCGGCGCGCGTTGCGCGCGGCCCTGTTGCTGGCCGCCGCCCTGGCGCTGGGCGCGTGCAACAAAGGCGCGAACACCCCACCGGATCCCGTCGCAGCGACCGCCGTGGAGGCGTCGGCGGAGCACTTCCAGCAGAGTCTGGAAGGCCTGTGGAGCACGAATCACAGCGAAGGCGACGACGCCGAGACCCTCTACGCCATTGCCTGGCGGCCCGACGCCGGGCTGCAGGTCGTGCGTGACGGCGCCTGGCTGGACGGCAAGGTGGAGGACGTCGACCTCGACAATGGCACGCTGGCCCTGCACCTGACCTCCGATACCGGGCCCAGCGAGACGGTGACCCTGCGCAAACTGCAGGACCAGAGTGGAAACGGCTTCACCCTGCGCATCACCTGGGGTGCCGGCCAGACCGACGAGCTGGGCTTCGTGCGCCGGCTGACCGAACGCGACCGCAGCGAGCTTGCTGCTGCCGTGGCCGCGGCCCGGACGCCGGATCCCGCGACGGTATGCGAAACCGATGCCCCGGCGGGCAGCATCCGCGCCACCTTGGTCTGCGGGCACGAGGAGTTCGGCGCGCTGGATGTCGGGATGCGAAAGCAGTTCAAGGAACTGGCGGATCGCTATCCCGACGGCGACCGCACGGTCCAGGCCGCCACCCGCCAGTTGGACGCCTGCGATACCCCCGCCTGCCTGCGCGCGGCGTATGCGCAGTGGCAAGCGTATTTCGACGAGAACTACGACCTGGGCGACGTGGTGGATTACCAGTAACCGCGCCCCGCCGCGCGGGCCGGGGTAGACCATGGGCTAGTCGGTCTCGGCGGGGTGGCGTGATACCATTTTGCGCCGCAAAAAAGACGGCGGCGACGCTCCCTAACCRTTTCCACGCGAGGTTGTGCAATGCCCCTGCTTGCCCGGCGCATCGGTCGCGCCAAGCCAAGTGCGATCATGGCGGTGGCCGAAAAGGCCAAGAAGCTGAAGGCCGAAGGCCGCGACATCATCAGCTTTTCGATCGGCGTTCCCAATTTCCTGCCCGGCGACCACGTCTACCAAGCTGCGCGCGACGCGCTGGCGAAGGACTCCGGCCAGTAYGGCAGCAACCGCGGCACCGACGCGCTGCTCGATGCGTTCCTGCGGCACATCGAAGCGCTGGGCCTGACCGGCTACACGCGCGCCAACGTGTCCACCGGCATCGGCGCCAAGCACATCCTCTACAACCTGGCCGAGTCGCTGCTGGACGAGGGCGACACCATCGTCTATCCGTCGCCGTACTGGACGACCTACGCCGACATCGCCGACATCGTCAACGCGAAGGCGGTGCCGCTGCCGTGCCCGGCCAGCCAGGACTACAAGCTGACACCCGCGCAGCTTGACGAAGCGCTGACGATCCACACGCCTAAGGTGTTCCTGTTCAACAACCCGTCCAATCCGACGGGCATGGTCTACACGCGCGAGGAAGTCGCCGCGCTGGCCGACGTGCTGGTGAAGCATCCGGAGACCTGGATCGTCACCGACGACATCTACAACCGCATGCTGTTCGACGGCCTGGCCTACACGAACTTCGTGCAGGCGCGGCCGGAGCTGCGCGATCGCACGGTCTTCGTCGATTCGCTGTCCAAGACTTATGGCATGCCGGGCTGGCGCGTGGGCTTCATGGCCGGTCCCGAGGTGGTCGCCAAGGCGCTGACCACGATGAATTCCAACCACATCACCAACGTGCCGGAAGTCGTCACCGCCGCGGCCATCGCCGCGCTGACCGGCCCGCAGGACGTGCCCGTGGCGAAGAACGCCGAATTCCAGGCCAAGCGCGACCAGGTGCTGGCCGCGATGGAAGCCATCCCGGGCGTGGTGTGTCCGCGTCCGCAGGGTGCGTTCTACGTATTCCCCGACATCAGCTGCGCCTTCGGCAAGTCGCATGACGGCGTGAAGATCGAGGACGACGTCGACTTCTGCAATGCGCTGCTCGAAGCGAAGGGCGTGGCCTGCGTGCCGGGCTCGGCGTTCGGCGAGCCGCGCGCGCTACGCATCAGCTACACCTGCCCGACGCCGCAACTCGCGCCGGGCCTGCAGCGCTTCCAGGAATTCTTTGCCGAACTGAAGTAACCGTTGCGTGGGCGCAGGCCCACTCTTTCCCCACGCGGTGGGCCGACGCCCACCCTACGAAACCCCGAGGAACCGCACCATGAAAACCCCCGTCCGTGTTGCCGTCACCGGCGCTGCTGGCCAGATCGGCTACGCGCTGCTGTTCCGYATCGCKTCCGGCGAAATGCTSGGCAAGGACCAGCCGGTCATCCTGCARCTGCTGGAGCTGCCGCTGGAGAAGGCCCAGGCCGCGCTGAAGGGCGTGATCATGGAGCTGGAAGACTGCGCGTTCCCGCTGCTGGCCGGCGTCGTCGGTACCGACGATCCGGAAGTCGCGTTCAAGGACGTCGACGTGGCCCTGCTGGTCGGCGCGCGTCCGCGCGGCCCGGGCATGGAGCGCAAGGACCTGCTGCTGGAGAACGCCAAGATCTTCACCGCCCAGGGCGCCGCGCTGAACAAGGTCGCCAGCCGCAACGTCAAGGTGCTGGTGGTCGGCAACCCSGCCAACACCAACGCCTACATCGCGATGAAGTCCGCGCCGGACCTGCCGTCGAAGAACTTCACCGCCATGCTGCGCCTGGACCACAACCGCGCGCTGTCGCAGCTCGCCAACAAGGCTGGCGTGGCCGTGGGCGACATCGACAAGCTGGTCGTGTGGGGCAACCACAGCCCGACCATGTACCCCGACTACCGCTTCGCCACGGTCAACGGCCAGTCGCTGAAGGACAAGATCAACGACGCCGACTGGAACGCGAACACCTTCATCCCGCAGGTCGGCAAGCGCGGCGCCGCGATCATCGAAGCGCGCGGCCTGTCGTCGGCCRCTTCGGCCGCCAACGCCGCCATCGACCACGTGCGCGACTGGGTGCTGGGCAGCAACGGCAAGTGGGTGACGATGGGCATTCCGTCCGACGGCAGCTACGGCATCCCGGAAGGCGTGATGTTCGGCTTCGCCGTCACCACCGAGAACGGCGAGTACACGATGATCAAGGACCTGCCGGTCGACGATTTCAGCCAGAAGGCCATCGACAAGACGCTGGCCGAGCTGGAAGAAGAGCGCAGCGGCGTGGCACACCTGCTCTGATAGCGGGCATGTCGCACGCGATGGAGAAAAGGGGTGGCGCGAGCCGCCCCTTTTTTTGTCGTGTTACTTTCTGGTTTTCCTCAAAGGGGGTGGGTGATGCGGAAAGGAAGGATATTGCTGGCGGTGGGATTGGCCCTGGCGATGCCGTCATTGGCGGTGGCGCAGGAGGCGCGCTACCTGCAGCCGCCGGAACCACTCCTGCAGGTGTTTCGCGCCCCGCTCAATCCATCGCCGTCGCTGGACCCCACGGGTACGCGCGCGATCCTGATCCGGCAGTCGCAGTATCCGCCGATTGCCCGTGTCGCCGAACCCTATCTCAAGCTCGCCGGCGTCCGAGTGGAGCCGCGCAACCACAGCCGCCACGATCGTTCCAATGGCTACGGCATCCGGACCTGCCTGGAGAGCTTCAGCGTGCTGGAGCTGGCCAGTGGCAAGGAAACTGCCGTCGCGCTGCCTGCGGGCGCCTGCCCAGGCAACCCGTCGTGGTCGCCGGATGGCACCCGGTTCTCCTTCGACAACACCACCGACACAGGCGTGGAGTTGTGGGTCGGCCGCGCTGCTGACGGCCAGGTGCGTCGCGTGGAGGGCGTGAAGCTCAACACGATCCTGGGT
>NZ_JBGFFG010000090.1:0-9846 GCF_056175765.1 Pseudoxanthomonas sp. LjRoot204_2
CATCGGGAGCGATCACCAGCGCGTCGGCTTCCACCAGGCGGCGGGAGATCTCGCTGAAGTTGTGCAGGTGCGGCCCCGTCACCACGGGCGTGCCGACGGCGGCCGGTTCCAGCAGGTTGTGTCCGCCGATCGCCTGCAGGCTGCCGCCCACGAAGGCCACGTCCGCGCAGGCATAGAACGCCATCAGCTCGCCCAGCGTGTCGAGCACGAAGACCTCGTTACCCACGGAGGGCCAGCGCTCGCCACGCCGCGTACCGACATGCCAGCCAGCCTCGCGTGCCGCCTCGGCGACGCGCGGGAATCGCTCCGGATGCCGTGGCGCCCACAACAGCAGCAGGTCCGGCCACCGCTGGCGCAGGCGCGCGTGCAGGGCGAGCACGGGCGCCTCCTCGTCTTCGTGCGTACTGGCGGCGATCCAAACGCGTCGCCCGCCGGCGAGATGCTGGCGGAAATCCGCGACCACGTCGCGCACGTTGTCCGGAACGGGAATGTCGAACTTGAGGTTGCCCACATCGCGCACCTGCTCCGGCAGCGCGCCCAGTTGCACGAAGCGACCCGCGTCGTCGCCGGATTGCGCGGCCACCCTGCGTACCGTGCGCAGGGTGCGCGCGATCAGCGGCCGCAGCACGCTGTAGCCGCGCAGCGAGCGCGCCGACAGGCGTGCATTGAGGATGTAGACCGGCACGCGACGGTCGTGGCAGCCGAACAGCAGGCTGGGCCACAGTTCGGTTTCCATGATCAGTGCGAGTCGCGGACGGAAGTGGCCGAGGAAGCGCGCCACCGCGCCCGGCAGGTCGTACGGCGAGTAGACGTGCAGCACGCGCTCGCCCCACAGCGCCTGCACGCGCTGCGAGCCGGTCGGCGTGATGGTGGTGATGAGCAGGCGCAGCCCGCGGTGCCGCTTCAGCAGCGCATCGACGACCGGCGCCGCCGCGTTCACCTCGCCGACCGACACGGCATGCAGCCAGACATCGACGACGCCGCCCGGCATGTCGTAGCTGCCGTAGCGTTCGTTCCAGCGCTGGAAGTATTCCGGGTAGCGGAAGCCGCGCCAGATCAGGTGGTACACCGTGACGGGCGTCAGGATGTACAGCACCACCGAATAGAGGGCGCGCAACAGGCGTTCGGCGGTGCGGTTCGACATGGGCGACAAGGATACCCGCGGCCACCGCTACAATGCGTCATGGCCGACTCCGAGAAGCGATCCTCCGACCCCGGCGAACGTCCACCCCTCGGGCCGCGGCAGTGGCCGTCGTGGCTGGGCATCGGGCTGGCATGGCTGGTCGCCCGGCTGCCGTGGGCCGTGCAGCGCCCGCTCGGACGCGCCGTGGGCGCCCTGCTGTACCGCGTGCTGCGGGAACGCCGGCATGTGGCGCGGCGCAATATCGCCCTGTGCTTTCCGGAACTCGATGCGCAGGCCCAGGAAGCGCTGGCGCGCGCCGGTTTCGGCGAACTGGGCATCGGACTGTTCGAGTTCGCTCGCGCCTGGTGGGGCAGCGTCGCGCCGATGCGGAAAGGCCTGCGGGTCGAAGGACTGGAGCATCTTGCCGCTGCGCGCGCGGGTGGCCGCGGCGTCATCGTGGTGTCCGGCCACTTCACCACGCTGGAGATATCGGCGCGCCTGATGTGCGATTACGCGCCACTGGCCGGCATGTACCGTCCCCACAACCAGGGGGCGATGGAGTGGGCGGTCAAGCGCGGCCGGCTGCGCTATGCCACCGCCATGTTCACCCGCGACGAACTGCGCCCGGCGCTGAAGCACCTGAAGCAGGGCGGCCTGCTGTGGTTCGCGCCGGACCAGGACACCCGCCGCGGCGACAGCGTGTTCGTTCCGTTCTTCGGGCATCCCGCCTACAGCCTGACGTCGACGCACCAACTCGCCCGCCTGTCCGGTGCGGCGGTGATGGCGTTCTCCCATGTCCGGCGCGACGACGGTGGCTACACGCTCACCCTGTCGCCCGCGTTCGAGGATTTCCCGTCGACGGACGCCACCGCCGACACGGCACGCGTGATCGCCGCCATCGAAGCCATGGTGCGAAAGGCGCCGACGCAGTACCTGTGGATCCATCGCCGCTTCAAGCGCCAGCCCGACGGGCGCGGCGAACTCTACCGATAGAGGTTCGGCTCGCCGGGTGGCCGTGTCTTGAACCGTCGGTGCACCCACAGATACTGCTCGGGATGCTGGCGCACGACCGCCTCCAGCTCGGCCATGTAGCGGGCGGCGTCCTGCGCCGGGTCGCCACTCGGCCATCCGCGCCAGGTGGGCTCGACGCGCAGCTGGTAGCGACCGTCATCGTCGCGATGGAACCAGAACGGCAATACCACCGCATTGCCGCGGCGCGCGAGATCCGGCGTGGCGGTCAGCGTGGCGGCCGGCACGCCGAAGAACGGCACGAACGCGTTCTGGTAGTTGAAATCCTGGTCGGCCGAATACGCCACGATGCCGCCGCGCGACAATGCGCGCAGCAGGCCGCGCACGTCCTTCTTGGCGATCACGTCGGCGAACACGCGACGCCGCGCGCCGTCCAGCAGGCGCTCGATGCAGGGATCGTTGTTGCGCCGCGCGACGATGGTCACGCGTTCGCCCAGTGCCTCGCCGAGCAGTCGCGCGCACAGTTCCGAATGCGGGATGTGTCCGCCGAACAGCAGGATGCCGCGTCCCTGCGCCTGCGCGGCGCGCACGTGTTCCAGCCCTTGCACGTCGGCAAGCCCGCGCAGCGCATGGGCGGGGGCGTACCAGCCGCGGATGAGTTCGAGGGCCCCGGTCACCGTGGCATGCACGGTGTCGCGCAGCAGACGTGCCTGCGCCTGCGCGTCGCGCTCGGGAAAACACAGTGCGATGTTGGTGGCCGCATGCCGCCGGCGCTTGGCCAGCAGGGGCCACAGCAGGAAGGTGGCCAGACGCCCCATCGCCAGCAGCACCGCCTGCGGCACGCGTGCGACGCCATGGGCCAGCAGGTTGGCGGGCGCTATGAACCAGCAGCGCCGGCCGGGCGAACGCTCATTCGTCATCGCGCGCAAGCAGGCTGCCTGCGTATAGCGCCGCGAGCATCAGGGTCAGGCCACCCCAGAACGTCGAATAGAACGCCAGGTGGGTGTTGAAAGGAAATACCGTGACCGCCAGCGCCAGCATGGCGGGCCGCGCCCGGTCCTTGGCCTGCGGCCTGGCATAGCGCCACGCGCGCCATGCCAGCGCCGCGCCCGCCAGCCACAGCAGCAGACCGATGATGCCGGTCTCGCTGAGCACCTCGAGTACGATCTGGTGGGCGTGGTACGCGGGGCCCTGTCCCCACGCCGGTCGTCCATCGGCGCTGGCATCGCAGGCGGGAAACGCTTCGCGGAAGCCCCGCGCGCCGACCCCGTTCACCGGATGGCGCGCGATCATGCAGCCCGCCGCCGACCAGATCTGGCCACGTCCGGACAATGCCGTGTCCACGCCCGCCTCGCTGGCGGTCAGGGCATGGGTGGTGAGCAGGATGCGCTCGCGCACCTGCGGCGACGCTACGGTCAGCACCGCCAGCAGCACGGCGCCAAAGGCGAACACGGCCAGCAGCCGCTTCCAGCCCAGCAGCTTCCAGCCCGAGAACACCAGCACCAGTGCGTAGGTGATCCAGGCCGCGCGCGCGCCCGCCAGCAGCACCACGACACCGATCGCCGCCGAGGCCAGCAGCCAGCCCGCGACCTGCAGGCGTCGGGCAGCGGCGAACAGCAGGAACGGCGACAGGCTCGCCATCACCACGCCAAGCTTGCGGTTGCAGGGACCGAGGAAGCCGCTGAGGCGGTCGATGCCGGCCATCTGCTCCGCCGTGCACATCGGGCGTCCGCTGATCAGGTGCTTTAGCTGGTCCAGGCCCCAGAACAACGGGCTGGTGCCGAACAGCGCCTGCGCCAGCGCGTCGATCGTCCAGACGGCCACGATGACGGCCAGCCCGGTGAACGTGGTGTGCCGCGCGCGCGCGTTCGCGACGGAGGCGGCCACCAGCCAGAGGAACGGCAGGTAGCGCAGGTCCACCGCCGCCTCGCGCAATGCGCGGGGCGCATCGACCGCATCGATCGCGGAGATCGCCTGGGGCAACCAGTACGCAGCGAACAGGGCGCTGGTCAGCGCCCACGCCGCCCCGCTGAGCAGGCGCGCGCTGCCCCGGAAACGGCCGAGCAACAGGCGGATGATCGCCGCCAGGGCACCCAGCACCATCACGCCTTCCGCATACCCCGGCGCCGGCCACAGGGCGACGAACGTCAGCACCCAGGCAGGCGCCCAGCGCCAGCCGTGCGGTGCACGATGGGCGGACGTATCAGGGATCGATGGCGAGTCGGCGGTCATCGGCGAGATCGTGGTAGAGGGCGAGCGTGGCGTCCTGCATCGCGCGCAGGGTGTAAGACTCCATCGTAGCCAATGCCGGCGGCGGATGGGCGAGCGCTGCTTTCACGGTATCGAGCAGGCGGTATTCATCGAACGCCGGCACCGCACCCGCCGGCTGCAGTTCGCCGAGCAGTTCCCCGACACCGCCATGCCTCCAGCCCACGACGGGACGACCCACCGACAGGCTCTCGATGACGGTGCGGCCAAAGGCCTCGGGCTTGCGCGACAGTTGCAGCACCACGTCGCTGGCGGCGTACGCACGCGCGATCTCCGTCGTCGGTGGCGTGGTCGCAAGGGCGTCGGCACAGCCGGTGCGTGCGGCATCATTTTCCAGATCCGCCACATACTGCTCACGACCGGCCTCGCGCGCACCCGGCATCCACAGGCGGACATCGCTGCCGGCGGCACGCAGGCGACCCAGCAGCGCGATGGCGTCGTGATGGCCCTTCAACCGGGTGCCACGGCCCGGCAGCAGCAGCAGCGGAGCATCCCCTGCGAGCGATGGATGCTGCATCGCCGCCCACGCACGCGCATCGCGATCAGGATAAAGGGCGCGCGGGAACTGCGCCGGGTCGATGCCACGCGGGATCACCACCAGCTTGCGCGGATCCGTGCGCGGGTAGTGCTGCAGCAGGTAGCGACGCACCGTGTCCGACACGCAGATCACGCGTTCGCCATGGGTCATCACGGCGCTGTAGCGGCTCGGCGAATTGAGCCCGTGCATGGTGGTGACGAAACGGGGCCGCGACGTCGCCGGCATGCCGCGCAGCGCCCACAGGCCGAGCCATGCGGGCAGGCGCGAGCGCGCATGCACGATGTCGGCACCGACCTGCGCGAACAGCTGCCGCAGTGCGGCCACATGGCGCAGCGTCAGCAGCGACTTGCGGCCGATGGCGAGGGTGATGTGTTCGGCGCCACTGCTGCGCAGGGCGGGTTCAAGGCGTCCGCCGGCCGAGACGACCACGGCGCGATGGCCAGCGCGCACCAGCGCATCGGCGATCTCAAGGGTGGAGCGTTCGACACCGCCGGATTCCAGCGCCGGCAGCAACTGGACGACGGTCAGTCGGCGCATGGTCGGCGGGCCATGCGGAAGGGCGGCATCGTCCGGTCAGTCGGCCAGGACGAAGTGCGACCCGCAGTACGGGCACTGCACGTCGCCCCCGGGCGCGTCCTCGATGGGCAGGTAGACGCGCGGGTGCGAATTCCACAGCGCCATGGACGGCAGCGGGCAGCTCAGCGGCAGGTCGCTCCGCGACACGGTGTAGCGCTTCTCGGCGTTGGCGGGCGCGGTGGCGGTCTGGCTCATGGCGGTGGCGAATCGCAGAACAGGGGGTGCCCAGTCTACCAGCCGCCCCGGACCGTCCCAAGGCGCGGTGCCGGCAACGAAGAACGCCGCCCCTGGGGGCGGCGTTCGGGATCACGTCGGCGAGGGAACCGGCTTACTTCTTGGCGTCGGCCGTCGCTTCGGTGGTGATCTTCAGCGTGACTTCGTCGCTGACCATCGGCGCATAGGCACCCAGGCCGAAGTCGCTGCGCTTCACGGTGGCGGTGGCGTCGAAGCCGATCGCCGGCACCTTCTTCATCGGGTGCTCGCCGGCCTTGTTGAGGGTCACGTCCAGCACCACCGGCTTGGTGACGCCCTTGATGGTCAGGTCGCCGGTGACCTTCAGCTTGCCTTCGCCGGCAGCCTCGACCTTCGTGCTCTTGAAGGTGGCGCTGGGGTACTTGGCGGCGTCGAACCACTTGTCGCTGGTCAGGTGGTCGTAGAACTGGTCGGCCAGCGCGCTCAGGCCGGTCAGCGGCAGGGTGACCTGCACGCTGGAGGCCGAAACCTTGTCGGCGTCGTACACGAGGGTGCCGTCGGCCTGGCCGAAGTTGGCGCTCGGGTTCGAGTAGCCGAAGTGGTTCCAGCTGGCCAGCACATTGGTATGGCCGGGATCGAGCTTGTAGGTCACCGGCGCGGCGAACGCGGCACCGGCAAAGGCGAACAGGGCGGCAACGAGCAGGGTCTTGCGCATGGGGAAATCTCCGGTGGGTGGGGTATCAGAGGATGCGCGCGGCTTCGTCGAAGCCCAGGCGCGGGGAACGCGGGAAGATGCTGGACGGATCGCCATGGCCGAGGTTGACCAGGATGTCGGACTTGATCGCGGTGCCGGCGAAGAAAGCCTCGTCGACCTTGCCGGCGTCGAAGCCGGTCATGGGGCCGGCGTCCAGGCCCAGCGCGCGCGCGGCGAGGATCAGGTAGGCCGCCTGCAGGCTCGCATTGCGCAGCGCCGGCTTGAACCGGTTCTCGCGCGGCCCCTCGAACCAGGCCTTGGCATCGGTGTGCGGGAACAGGAACGGCAGCTTCTCGTGGAAGTCCTCGTCGCGCCCGATGATCACTGTCACCGGTGCCGCCATCGTCTTGGCATAGTTGCCTTCGTCCAGCGCCGGACCCAGCTTGGCCTTGGCCTCGGCCGACTTCACGAACACGAAACGCGCCGGCGTGGTGTTGGCCTGCGTGGGGCCGAACTTCAGCAGGTCGTACAACTGGCGCAGCGTGTCGTCGCTGACCTCGCCACTGAAGGCGTTGTAGGTGCGCGCAGTGCGGAACAACTGGTCGAGCGAAGCGGCGTCGAGGGCGTGGGACATGGGCAACCTGCAGCGGAAGGGAGGGAAGCCCGAGGTGCCGGGCCAGCGAATGCGGGGGAGTGTAGAGTGTCCTGACTATGGCCACATCCAATCGCCCCGGAACGGATTGTTTTAACCAGTGGAACGAAAAAGTCCTGTGATGGCCGATGCGCCCCGCCTCTGCACGCTGAGCGACGGCCATGCCGGCAATGTGCGGCAGGCTGCGGCGCTGGCGCGCGCCCTGGGCCTGCACGCGGACGAGATCACGCTGGCGGCGCGCGCGCCTTGGCGCTGGGTGGCGCCGCGTTCGCTACCCGGCGCGCCGACCGCGTTCGGAGCGGCCTTCCGCACCATGTGGAACGCACCGCCCGCGCTGGCCATCGGCTGCGGACGCCAGGCGGCGCTGGCGACGCGGCTGCTGCGCGATCGCGGCAGCCGCGTCGTCCAGATCCTCGACCCTCGCATCGATCCGTCGCATTGGGATCTGGTGATCGCCCCGGCGCACGACGGACTGGCCGGCGCGAACGTGCTCACCCTGCTCGGCAGCCTGAATCCGGTCGACGACGCCTGGCTGTCCGCTGCGCGCGGCGCGTTCGCGGCGTTGGCTGCCCTGCCCTCGCCACGCACGGCACTGCTGATCGGCGGCGGCAGCGCGCACTACGCCTTCGACGACGCTGCGTTCGCACGCCTCGCCACGGCGCTCGACGACACGACGGGCGCAGGCAGCCTGATGATCACGACGTCGCGACGCACCTCCCGCGACATCGTGCAGCGCGTTCGCCAACGCTACGCCGCGCGCCCGCACACCGTGCTCTGGTGCGATGCGAGCGACGGTCCCAATCCCTACGCAGGGCTGCTGGCCTGGGCCGACCGCATCGTCTGCACGCCGGAATCGGTCAACATGGTGTCGGAAGCCTGCGGCACGCGCGTGCCCGTGCAGGTCTTCGAGCCGGATCGCGTTGGCGGACGTCCCCGCCGCTTCCTGGACACGCTGGTCGCGCGCGGACGCATCCGCGATCTCGCCGACGCGTCGCCTGCCTTCGACGGTGAACCCTTGCGCGAAACCGCCCGCATCGCCGCCGACGTGCGCGCCCGCCTGGAGCTCTATCGCTGGAACGGTCATACAAGCAGTTCTTTGTAGGAGCGGGCCATGCCCGCGGTGCTCTTGATTCGGCATCCGGAGCAAAAGCATCGCGGGCATGGCCCGCTCCCACAAAGAACGAAGGGCTACGCCGGATCGAAGGCAAGTCCGTGCGCCGCCGTGGTCCGCTGCACCACCGCGCGGGCCGTCGCCAGTGCCGCGTTCTCGACCACCAGCCGCGGACGCCGGTCGAGCGTGCAGCCCAGACCTTCGGCGACGAAGGTCGCATGCACGGCATCGAGGGCGTCGGCCTCGTCCGTCGACAGTGCCCCTTGCGCCGCCAGTGTCGCGACAAGGCCGGGCGTATCGCGGGGCGACAGCAGGGCCGGTTGCGCCGCTGCGTCACGCAGTACCAGGTACTGCACCAGGAACTCGAGGTCGACCAGGCCTCCCGCCCCCTGCTTCAGGTCGAAGCGGGCGACATCGCTGCGGTCCAGCTCGCTGYGCATGCGCGCACGCATCCTGATCACGTCATCGCGCAGTGCGCCGGCGTCGCGCGCGCGCGCCAGCGTGGCCGTCCGCACGTCTTCGAACGCCTGCCGCAGCGTGGCATCGCCGGCGATGGCGCGCGCGCGGACCAGCGCCTGATGTTCCCACGTCCATGCGCGCTCGCGCTGGTACTCCGTGAAACTGGCCAGCGACGACACCAGCAGGCCTTTCGCGCCGTCCGGGCGCAGGCGCACATCCACGTCGTAGAGTCGGCCCGCTGCCGTGACCGCGCCGAGCAATGCCACGATCTTCTGCGCCAACCGCGCATACCAGCGACCCGCTTCCATCGGCCGCAGCCCATCGGAGTCCGCCTCCGGCGGCGCATCGAACAGGAACACGAGGTCGAGATCGGAGCCGAAGCCGAGTTCTTCGCCGCCGAGGCTGCCGTAACCCACCACCGCGAACCGACCCGACCCGACCACGCCGTGCGAGGCGGCGACGTCGCGCGTGGCGACCTGAACCACGACGCCGACGACTTCGTCCGCCAGCCACGCCAGCTGGCGCACGCTGTCGCGCGCCGACTGGCGTCCGTCCAGCGCGGCCAGCGCCACGCGGAAGCTAAGGGCCAGGCGGCGCTCGTTCAATACGCGCAGGCACGTCTCCGGATCGTCTTCGAGCAGCGCGGCCTCGCACTCCGCGCGCAGTTCACCGCGGTCGGGCATCGGGCCGGAGACGCGCGTGTCAAGCAGTTCGTCCAGCAACAACGGGTACTGGGCCAGTCGTTCGGACAAYAGTGCGCTGCGTGCCAAGACGTCGACCAGCCGCCCCAACGCGCTGGGCTGCTCATCGAGCAGGGCCAGATAGCTTGCGCGCCGCAGGATGGCCTGCAGCAGCGACAGCACGCGTCGCAGCGCGGCATCCGGCTGCGACGAACGCGCGCAGGCATCGAGCAAGGCGGGCACCACGCGATCCAGGCGCGCACGCGCGGCATCGGACAACGCGCGCACGCCACTGAACTGCACGAATTCGCGCAGTGCGCCATCCGCGCTGCCGGCATCGGCGAATCCGGACAACGCCAGCACCTGCGCATCGCCCCCGTCGGGCAATGCGCGCCAGTACAGCGCCAACGCACCCGGCGCGGCATCGCGCTGGCGCGGCGCCAGCAGTTCGGCGAACTCGGCGGACACGCGTGCGCGCTGCACATCCAGGGCCGCACGCAGCGCTCCCCAATCCGGATGGTCGAGACCCCGTGCGATGCGGTGACGCTCCAGCGGATCCTCGGGCAGTGCGTGCGTCTGTGCAT
>NZ_JBGFFG010000091.1:0-9785 GCF_056175765.1 Pseudoxanthomonas sp. LjRoot204_2
CTCCTCGAGATCGCCCGAGATCAGGTCGGCGATCGCCAGCCAGTGACGGCCGTCGGCGTGCCGGCCATGCCGCACCCCGGCGGTCGTGGCCACCTGCAGCGTTCCGCCACCCACGTCCCGCACCTGCAGGCCGGGCTTGGTCGCCAGCCAGGCAGCGGCCTGCGGCCCGCTGGCCAGGATGAAGTCTTCGCAGAGCGAACCGGCGGAGCTCATGCGTCGTCCCGTGCTGAGCCGATGGGCGACAGCGGAACGGCGCCGGCGTCGGTGGCCGGTGCCTGCAGGCAGCGGTCGTAGACGCGGGTCGTCGATCGCACCAGCTGCTCCACCGAATAGCGCTGGCGCGCCACCTGGGCCGCCTGTTGCGACAGCCGCTGGCGCAATGCCGCGTCCGTGCCGAGCGACTGCAGGCAACGCGCGAGCGCTTCGGCGTCGTCGCTGGGGAACAGCAGGCCGGTCGCGTCGTCCTCCACCAGCTCGGGATTGCCGCCTACGTCCGAGGCGATCACCGGGCAGCCGGCCGCCATGGCTTCCATGAGAACGTTCGACATGCCTTCGTACGAAGAGGGGAGGATCAGGAAATCGGCGGATTGCATCAGGGCGGCAGTGTCCTTGCGTTCGCCTAGGAAACGTACATCGGCGTCCAGACCGGCCGCCTCGCGCATCGCGTCGATGTCGCCGCGCAACGGTCCGTTGCCGGCCAGCGCCACCCAGGGGCGTTCATCCGCGGGAAGGCGGGCGAGGGCGCGCATCAGGCAGGCCAGGTTCTTTTCTTTCACCAGCCGGCCGACGAACAACGCGAAAGGACGGTCCGCCGGCGCGCCGATGGCCTGGCGCAGGGCCTCGCGCTGGCCGATGGGCAGGGGCTCGGGGGGCAGCATGCCGTTCGGCACCACGTCGATCCGCGCCAGCGGCACGCCCGCCCGCTGGGCCGCGGCGACTGCGCCGGCTCGCGCATTCGCGATCACCGCCGCCGAGCGCGACAGGATGAAGCGCTTGATGCGCCAGAAGCGTTCGGATTCGTCCAGGTACAAACCGCGGATCGACGCCACCATGGGAGGCCGCGGACGCGCGAGCCAGCCGGACACGATCGTCCACAGTTCCGCCGTCAGCGAGAACGCGTGGACCAGGTCGTAGCGCTGGCGGCGCAACAGCGCCGCGTAGGCCAGCACGAAGCGCAGGTCAAGCCGGCCACGCTTGGGAATGTGGTGCACCACGATGCCCTGCGCGCGCAGGTCGCGGACCAGGAACGACTCCTTGCGGAAGAACACGAGTTCCGCCTGCCACTGTCGACGGTCCAGGCCGCCGAGCAGGTAGGTGATCTGGCGCTGGCTGCCGCCCACTTCCATCTCGTCGCTTACCACCAGCAGCTTCCTAGGACGCATGTGCGACACCCTCCATCAGGTCCTGCAAGCGGCGTGCCTCCTTGCGCGCGTCGAACTCGCGCTCGACCTTGGCACGGGCTCCAGCGACGACCTGCCGTCGCAGGTCGGCATCTTCCAGCAGGCGCTGCATGGCATCGGCCAGGGCGGCCGGCTGCTTTTCGTCCACCAGCAGGCCGGTGGCTTCGTGCTCGACCAGCTCGGGAATACCGGACACGCGCGTGCTGACGACCGGGCAGCCGGTGGCCATGGCTTCCATCAGCGCCACCGGGATGCCGTCGCGGTTGCCGTCGGGCGCCACTTCGGAAGGCAGCACGAACAATGCCGCCTCGCCCATCCAGCGGCGCACGACGTCCTGCGGCTGCGCACCGCAGAACTCGATCCTGTCGGCCACGCCGCGGGCCTGCGCGAGCGCGCGCAGCGACGCATCCAGCGGGCCGGACCCCAGCAGGCGGCACTGGAAATCGACGCCGCGCGCCTGCAGCAGGGCGAGCGCTTCCACCAGCGTGGCGAAGCCCTTGATCGGGTCGAGCCGGCCGACGGTGAGGATCTGGTGCGGCAGGCGGCCGTCCGGCTGCCAGGGATTCGCGCGCAGGTCGACGCCGCAATGGATCACATGCAGCCTGTCACGCGCCTGCGCGGTCTCGCGTTCGCTCAGCCATTCCACGTTGAAGCGCGAAATCGTGACGGCGACGGCGGCATCCTGGATCTTGCGTGCGATCAGTTGCCGTTCGATGAAGATGTCGTGCGCGTGGCAGGTGAAACCGAACGGCACGTCCAGGACGCGCGACAGCGTCCAGGCGGCGGTAGACGGGTAGGTCGCCCAGTGCGCGTGCAGGACCTGCGGCTTGAAACCGTGCAGCCAGTCCACGTGCTCCAGCCCGCGCAGCCAGGCGGCGAGCGATTTGGCCAGCACCGATGGCGAACGCCAACTGTCGGCAACGACGCTGCCGAGGGTAGCGATGACGGCGCCGGGATTGCGCAGGAAGGCCTTGGTCGCGCCCCACAGTGCATGCAGCGGCGAACGCGGATGCCGCACGCGGTCCATCAGGGCCTGCGCATCGGCCTGCACCAGCGTCTCCGACGGCTTCTTCAGCGAGATGATCCGTACGTCGACGCCGTTCTCGATCAGCGCGGTGATCTCGCGGACGATGAACGTCTCCGACCAGCAGGGAAACAACGACACCACGTACACGGCGCGTTGCAGGGGAGGGTGGGCGGTCATCGGCGAACGTCTTCCAGTCGGGTGGTCTGCCAGAGGTGCGCCTCGGGATCGCGCAGGTAGTCCGCGAGGGCGAGCATGGCACTGGTATTGAGGCTGAGGAACGCAACGGCCAGGCGCACCGGCAGCAGCGTCGCCAGTCGCGGCCAGCCGCGACCGAGCACGGCGATGGCGTAGCCGGACAGCTGCAACGCGAGCAGCAGCGGATAGAGCATGCCGCCTCGCAGCGCCAGCGCGACGTTCGACAACAGCGCGAGCGCGAGCAGCCAGGGCGCGAGCAGGCGCAGCCACTTGTGGCCCCACAGCCGCCAGGCGAGCGGGTGAGCGCCCGGGATGGCCAGCGCAGGTTGCAGGTGGATCAGCTGGAAGTTTCCGGCCAGCGTGCGCCGCTTGCGGCGTTCCTCGTCGGCGGGATTGGCCGGTGTGCGGTCGAAGGCCTGGGCCTCGGGCACGAACACGGTGCGGTATCCCGCACGGGCGATGCCCAGCGGGATCCACATGTCGTCCAGCACGATGCCGCCGGGGATGGCGGGGATCAGCGTGCGACGTGCGGCGTACAGCGCGCCGGTGGCGCCCACCAGCGAACCGCTGGCGCTTTCCAGCCGCCGGATCGCCTTCTCGTAGCGCCAGTAGGCGTCCACGCCCTTGCCGTAACCATCGCCGGCTTCCAGCACGAGTTCGCCGCTCGCCGCCCCGACCGTGGGATCCGCCAGTACCGAGGCGAGCGCGCGCGCCGCCGCGGGATCGATGCGCTGGCGCACATCGTTGAACAGCACGATGTCCGCATCGAGCAGCGGCACCACGTTGCCCAGGCAGGCCGACTTGCCGCGCCGCTCGCCGAAGGCGAATACGCGGATGCGTTGCGGATCCCGTTGTGCCGCGAACCGGTCGCTGCCGTCCGTGCAGCCATCGCACGCCACGTTGATGCGCAGGCGGTCGTGCGGGTAGTCGAGCGCCAGCAGGTTGTCCAGTTTCGCGGGCAGTTCGCGCATGCCGTTGTGCACCACCAGCAGCACGTCGATCGTGGGCAGCGCGGCCGCGGCGTGGACCGGGCGCGGCCGGACGCGGGCCAGCAACGCCATCAGCAGCGGATAGCCTGCGTACGCGAACGCCACCAGGGCCAGCGATGCCCAGAACAGCAGGGTCATGCGCGCCGTCCCAGCACGCCGAGGGCACCGGCACGCAGGCGTTCGTAACCGGTGTCGCCGAGCATGCGCTTGGCGAGCGCCAGGCCCCGGTAGCGCAACCGCTCGTGGCCGATGGCCACCGGGTCGCGCCGGATCCAGCGCTGGAAGGTCACATGCCGCGTCGCCGCCGTCATCGCCATGCGGGGAAGCGGGCCCGTAGCGCCATCCGCGGCGGCGAGCACGCCGGGTTCCGACGAAAGCACGTGCGTGTAGCCGCACTCCCGTGCGATCGGCAGCAGGTCCTTCGGCATGCGGCCGCCGGGCGGTGCCAGCAGCGTGACCGGCGTGCCGATGCGCTGTTCGATCTCCTCGCGCGCGGCGGTCAGCGTGTGTCGAAGGCGGTGCGCATCGAGCTGGGTGAGGTAGACGTGGTCATAGCCATGCGACTGGATCGACATGCCCGCATCCGCCATCTCCCGCAGCTGGCGCCAGTCGAGGAAGCCGGGGGTGCCGACCGTGGCGGGATTGATGAAGAAGTCGGCGGTGATGCCGTGGCGCGACAACAGCGGCAGCGCGAGCGCGTGGTTGCTGGCGTGCCCGTCGTCGAACGTGACCAGTACGCGCGCCTGCGAGGTGCCGTCCAGCAACGCGGCGGCGCTGCTGCCACCCCCCGCGGACGCCACTTCGCGCATCTGTTCGTCGAACTCGTCCACCGCGAGCGTGTAGTGCGGATCCTGCCCGTCGGGCACGGCGCCGGTATGCAACGCGTGGTACATCAGCGCGACGACGGGGCCGGGTTCCACGGCTGGCGGGGTGGGGAGCGGCATGGCGCGGCGTCAGCGGTAGAACGTGACCGACAGGGCCACGACGTTCTCGACATAGTCCTGGCTGCTGATCGAGCTGTTGCGCTTGCGGTGCAGGTAGTCGACCTGCGCGCCCCAATGACGGCTGAAGCGCATCGCCAGGCCGGTGCCGAGGATGGTGTCGGTATCGTCGCGGTCGATATTGGTGAACTCGCGCTTGTAGCGCTGCGCCACGCCGGTCAGGCTCAGGCGCGCGGTCAGGCCGTAACGTGCGGAGACCGAGATGCCAGAGTTGTCGGCGTCGAAGCTCTCGTCGCGCAGGTAGCGCAGTTGTTCGACGTACGGTTCGGCCAGCAGCGTCAGGCGCTCGCCGGTGAACTCGTATCCCACGCTCGCACGTTTCTGCTTGAAGGTGTCCGGGATGATCTGCAGGTTCGGATCGCCCGGCTGGCCGACGCCCGGACCACCGGGGGTGCCCGGATCGGTGGGTTCGCCCGGCGCACCCACGCGCTGGATCAGGTCCTGCGAGGCGTCGCCGAACTGGTAGCTGGCCCGCCCGCTCAGTTGGCTGCGCGGCGCGACCTGCCAGCCTGCATAGCCGCGGAACAGCGCGCTGGACGTTCCATCCGCACCTTCCGGCTTCAGCCGCGAATAACCGGCGCTGACGTCGAGATTGAGCTTGGACAGTTCGCTCAGGTAGGTGACATAGGCGTCGTAGCGCTTGTAGTTGTAGAACTCGGAGATAGTGTCGTACTCGGTCTGCCCGGCCTCAAGATTGAATACCAGCGTGTCGGTGGTGCTCAGGGGGCGCAGCAGGCGTGCCGCGGCCGAGTAGCGATCGCTGTTGAACGTCTCGGTCTCTTCCGCCCAGCTGTTGGTGTAGCGGAGGTCCAGCACGCCGCGCATCGTCTCGCCGAAACGGGCCATCAGCGTCGGGCCTGCTTCGAAGACGTTGATCTTCTGCTGGTTGCCGGGAGTGAACGCGGCCAGCGAGTCCACCGACTGCTCGCTGAGGGAATCGCGGGCGTAGAAGGTCAGGCGCTCGGGCAGCAGCGTCCATTCCAGCTCGCCGGTGAACTCGCCGCGGGTATCGTCCTGGTAGACATCGTCCATGTAGTCCAGGTACTGCACGTTGCCGCGCAGCCGGGTGGTGAGCACCGAGCTGTCGTGGGTCAGGTCGAACCTGACCTGCGGCGAGAGGATGTCCTCGCTGATCTCGTTCGCTGCCTGCAGCACGATGTTGTCGCTATGCATGTAGCGCATGCTGACGTCGTAATCCAGGCGCGCGGCCTGCGCACCGAACGGCAAGGCGGCCGCGAGTGCGGCGCACAGGATGCGCCGGCGCGTGGACAGGGTACGGTGGAGGCTGTGGCGGGACGTGGCCATGGTTTCTTCCGTGCGCAGGTGGGTCAGACGCCTTCGTTGAACACGACGCCGGCGAACTTCTTCGGGTCGAAGTTCGCGGCCGCCTGGGCGATGGCGGCGGGCGTGTCGCGCCCGTAGCCGGCCACCAGCACCACGACATCGGCCAGTTCCGAGAGGATGCGGGCATCCGGCGCGCCGCGCACCGGCGGCGCATCCAGGAACAGATGGCAGTTGGGGTAGCGGCTGCGCAGCGAATCCAGCAGCAGGCGCATGCGGAAGGACGAGAAATACTCCGAGCCCGTCTCGCGCGTGCGCCCCGCGGGCAGCAGGCGCAGGCGCGGCACGCCGGTGTCGTACAGCACGCTCTCGGTGGTGCGTTCCTGGTCTTCCAGGTAGTCGACCAGGCCGCCCCCTTCGGCGGACAGCTTCATCGTGCGGTCCTGCGTGGGCTGGCGCAGGTCGCAGTCGATCAGCAGCGCACTCTTGGTCTCGTCGAACGCGACCGCCACGGCGAGGTTGCGCGCCACGAAACTGCCGCCGCTGCCGGGGCTCACGGGGGTCACGAGGGTGATGAAATTGCCCTCGGCCACGGACAGCAGCTGGGTGCGCAGCTCGCGGAAGGCGTCGACTTCGCGCCGTGCCGCATCGCTGCGGTAGATGGTGGCGCGGTCTTCCAGCTGCAGCGGGCTGAGGGCGGTGACCGGTGCGCGCGGCGCGATGGAACGGCTGGCGACGTGCTCGTCGCGGTCGCCCGCGGCGTCGTTGCCCAGCGGCCTGATCGGGTTGCTCATAGGACTTCCATTACCTTCAGCGTATAGGTCAGGCCGTACAGCAGCGGCACGGCGAGGAACAGCGACGCGGCCAGCGCGTAGCGCCGCAACGCCTTGCGCCGCCGGCGCCCGGTCAGGTACGCCGGCATGGTGCCGAGCACCGGCAGTCCGGCTTCGCGCTCGATCTGCAGCGGCGAGCGCACGCGCGGATCCAGCTTGATCAGCGCGAACAGCACGCCCAGGGGAATCAACAGTGCCAGGGCGATGCCGGCACCGGCCACGTGCATGACACGCAGGCCGCTCGGGCGCAGCGGCATCTGAGCGGGCTCCTGGATGCGGAAGCTCAGGCCGCGCTGCTCGGCGTCGAGGTTCATCGACACGCGGGCGTTCTCGCGGCGCTTCAGCAGGTCCTGGTAGAGATCGCGGTTGACCTCGTAGTCGCGGGTCAGTTCGGCCAGCGTGCTCTCCGACGAGGCGATCCGGTTGCTGCGCGCCATCTCGCTGGCCAGCATCTGCTCGGCGCTGCCGATGCGCGCGGCGGTGGCGGCGCTTCGACGGCGGGCTTCGGCCAGCTTGCTCCTCAATTCGCCGTACAGCGGATTGAAGGCGGCCGGGCCCTCCAGTGCCGTGCCCGCCGTGCGCGGCGCGTTTTCCTCGCGGCGCAGGTCTTCTTCCACGTCGCGGATCTGGTGCTGCACGCGCACCACGTCCGGGTGCTGTTCGGTGTACTGCAACAACAGGCGGTCGCGATCGGACTGCAGTTCGGCCAGGCGCGCGCGGTACTGGCCGGCGCGGGTCTGCACCAGGGTGATCTCGCTCTCGCCCGACAGCTGCGACTGCAGCGCGGCCTCCTGCGAGCGCAGGTCGATCAGTTCCATCCGCGCGCCCTCGATGATGCGGCGCAGCTCGCCGATGCGGGCGTTGACGTCGACGTCCGTACCCGGCCGCGCATCGGGCGTGCTCTGGCGGAAGTTCTCCAGGCCGGCCTCGGCGGTGGTCAGCTTCTCGTGGTACTGGTTCACCTGCGAATCGATGAAGGCGTACGCCTCACTGCTCTCGCGTTCCTTGGTGGCCAGGCTTTCCTGGATGACCAGTTCGGCGAAACGGCGGGTGATCTCGTAGGCCCGCGTGGCGTCCGAGTCGCTGTACGCGATCTCGATGAGGTTGGCGCGCGGGTTGCTGATGCTGGTGCGGTCGATGATCTTCTCGATCAGCTTGTCCTGCTCCAGCGGCGTGGGGTTGTCCTCCATCCAGCCGCCGGTCTTGAGGATCTCTTCCATCACGCGGCGGCTGAAGGCGACTTCGCGCAGGATGCTGGCGCGGTCGACGACACTGGTGGCGACTGCGCGGCCTTCCATCAGCGGCGCGATGATGTTGCGGTCTTCCACCAGGATGATCGTGGAGGAGGTGTACTTCTTGGGCAGCATCATGCCGATGACCAGGCCGAGCAGCGCGATGCCCGCGAACAGGCTCGCCAGCAGCACGGCGCGACGCTTGAACTCCTTGCTCAGCACCGGTACCGCATCGAACGCGGAGCGCCCCTCTTCGGGCGCTCCCCAGGCAGCGGACTGGTTCACAGGACGCGTTCCGGCACGGTGATCACGTCACCCGGGGCGACGGTGAAGTTGGTACTCAGGTCGCCGCGGTTGAGGATGCGGTCCAGCCGCACGGCGTAGCTCTGCGTGGCGTCGGCCGTCTTGCGGTACAGGTTGGAACGGTCGGGCGCGGCGAACTCGGTGACGCCGCCGGCGGCCAGCACGGCGTCCAGCACCGTCATGCCCGGGCGATAGGGGATCGAGACGGGCTGGCGCACCGCACCGGTGACGCGCACGCGCGACAGGTACTCGTGGCTGCGCAGTTCGGTCAGGATCACGGCGACCTGCGGGTCGCGCACGTAGGCGCCGAGCTTTTCCTGGATGTCCTTGGCGACCTCGGCGGGGCTGTGGCCGGCGGCCGACACGTCGCCCACCAGCGGGACCGAGATCATCCCGTCCGGGCGGACCGGCACGGTGATGCCGAGTTCCGGGTTGCGCCAGACCGACACCTGCACGATGTCGTCCACGCCGATCTGGTAGTTCTCGACGGCGGTGCTGGCCTGTTGCGGCGGTGCGGACTTGCTGCCGGCGTTGCCGGAGGCGCAGCCGGCGAGAAGAAGCGCCAGGACGACGGCCAGAAGGCCGGCGAAGGTGCGGTTCATGGAACATCCCCTGTGTTGGTGCGGATTGCCCCATACAACGCAGGGAGTGCCCGCGCCCGGCCACCGGACGCGGGCGAAAGGGCGGTCAGACCCGATAGAACTCGCGGTACCAGTCGACGAAACGGCGCACGCCCGTCTCGATGGGCGTGGACGGGTGGTAACCGGTGTCGCGACGCAGCGCTTCGACATCGGCGCAGGTGTCGGGCACGTCGCCGGGCTGCATCGGCAGCAGGCGCTTCTCGGCCTTGCGGCCCAGGCATTCCTCCAGCACTTCGATGTAGCGCAGCAGCTCCACCGGCTGGTGGTTGCCGATGTTGTACACACGCCAGGGCGCGCTGGACGAGCCGGGGTTGGGGAGCAGCGGGTCGTAGGTCGGGTCCGGGCTGGGCACCGTGTCGAGCGTGCGGATGACGCCTTCGACGATGTCGTCGACGAAGGTGAAGTCGCGCGTGTGGCGGCCATGGTTGAACACGTCGATGGGCCGGCCTTCGAGGATGCTCTTGGTGAACAGGAACAGCGCCATGTCCGGGCGGCCCCACGGTCCGTAGACCGTAAAGAAGCGCAGGCCGGTGGTCGGCAGCCCGAACAGGTGGCTGTACGTATGCGCCATCAGCTCGTTGGCCTTCTTGGTGGCGGCATACAGGCTGACCGGATGGTCCACGCTGTCCTCCACCGCGAACGGCAGCTTGCGGTTGGCGCCGTAGACCGAACTGGACGAGGCGTACACCAGGTGTTCGACGCCGCGATGGCGGCAGGCTTCCAGGATGTTGGTGAAGCCGACGATGTTGCTGTCGATGTAGGCGTGCGGGTTCTCCAGCGAATAGCGCACGCCGGCCTGGGCGGCCAGGTTCACCACGCGCTGCGGCTTGAAGTCGTCGAACGCGGCCTCCATCGCCGCGCGGTCTTCGAGCGAGGCCCGCAC